>JALYJS010000325.1 GCA_030799345.1 Pseudomonadota bacterium
ATCCCCTGCCATCGGGCCCAGGGAACAAAAAAGCCCCTGATCGGGGCCCTCTTCCAAAACGAATTCAAAAGCTAATTGGTAGCGGGGGTAGGATTTGAACCTACGACCTTCGGGTTATGAGCCCGACGAGCTGCCAGACTGCTCCACCCCGCAACAGGGGCGCGAATTATAGTCAGCGTCCCGCCGGTTTACAAACGCATCCCTACAGGGACCCGCACGTCGCGGGATTCGAGCAGATCGCGCGATTCTGTTCGAACTCGCGGTTGCTCGCCTCCCGCTTGAGGATGTAATCGCGCAACCCCGGTTCGTCATAGCAGGATTCGGTCGGAAAGCGTGTTCCCGTCGCCTTGCCCCGGATGCAGTAGAGCGTGTGATTGCCCCGCTTCTTGGCCTTGAAACCCGGAGGCAGAACCACTTCCTTCGCCGCCTTGTCCTTGGCTTCGGCCGGTGGCGCATCGGCCTTTTCCTTGCCCTGTTTGCTGCTGGCGGTATCGTCCCCGATCGCGCTCGTTGAATCCTGGGCCATTGCCAGGCCCACGAACGACGCCACGATGATCGTCAATAACGTTTTCAACATGGGACTTTTCCCCCGCAATCGACTCCGCGGGTCAGTTGCCGCCGCAGGTTGCGATGTTCGAACAGATCTTTCGTGCCTGGTCGAAAGCGGCATTGCCTTCGGCCTCCGCGAGTTCCTTCTGCTTCAACTGGGCTTCGTCGAAGCAGCGTTCCTGGGCGAAGCGCGTGCCGCTTTCCATGTCTTTCTTGCAATAGACGACTTTCTTGCCGCGCTTCTTGGCGCGATAACCGGCCGGGACCTTGAACTCATCCGGTTCTGTCGCTTCGTCCGCGGTTTCGGTTTCCGCCTTGTCCTGCGCCTGGTCGGCGTTCGCTATTTCATTGCCGATGGCGCTATCCGAATCCTGCGCCAGGACCGCCGCGCTCAGGAACGCCATCAGGACCGCCAACATCATGCTTCGCATTACTGGACTCCGTTACTTAACGATATCAAGGACATGGCACCGAAAGACAGATTCTAACGCAAGCCTGCCGTCCGTATGGGCAAATTTGGCGGCGCCTACGGCAGCACCTCCGCACAAACTGCCAGCAACAACCCTGGAAATACCCCCAACGCCAGAACCGCCAGCCCATTCAAACTCAGGACAAGTCGGAACGCGCGATTGGCTTCGACCGGATCGGTCCCGATTGGTTCGTCGAAGTACATCAATTTGACAATGCGAAGGTAGTAATAGGCCCCGATGACCGACAGCAGAACCGCGAGCGCGGCCAGCCAGGTCATGCCCACATCGAGGACGGCGGATATCACCTGTACCTTGGCCCAGAAACCGACCGTCGGCGGCACGCCGGCCAGGCCAAACATCAGCAGCAGCATGATGAATGCGAACCAGGGGCTGCGGCGATTCAGGCCCCGGTAATCGTCGAGCGCATCGGCCTCGAACCCTTTGCGCGAGAGCAGGATGACGATCCCGAAGGCACCCGTCGTCAGGATCACGTAGGTCAGCGTATAGAACATCGCCGCCTGGTAGCCGGAGACATTGCCGGCGAGCACGCCGAGCAGTATGAAGCCGACGTGCGAGATCGTCGAATATGCGAGCATGCGCTTGATGTTGGACTGCGCGATCGCGACGACATTGCCGATGATCATCGACAACGCCGCGAGCACAATCAGCATGTCCTGCCAGGCGGCCACGGCACCCTCGAGACCCTCCACCAGCACGCGCATCGCCAGCGCAAACGACGCGATCTTCGGTGCCGAACCGACGAACAGCGTCACCGCTGTCGGCGCACCGTGATACACGTCCGGCAGCCACATGTGGAAGGGCACGGCGCCGAACTTGAATGCGACGCCGACCACGATGAATGCCAGCCCGAACAGCAGTCCGATCGTCGGCACCTCTGTTGCGGAAACGCTAACGGCAATGTCGTGCAGCAGGAAACTGCCTGTCAGGCCGTACAGGATGGAGATGCCGTAGAGCAGCGCTCCGGACGCGATGGCCCCCAGCACGAAATACTTCATCGCCGATTCGGCGGCGATGCCGTCGTCCCGGTCGAACGCGACCAGTGCATACAGCGACAACGACATGATCTCGATGCCCAGATACAGCGACAGCAGGCTGGCGGCCGAGACGATCACCTGGATCCCGAACACGGCGAACAGCGCGAGCACTGCGTACTCGCCGCGCAACATTCCCCGTCGCGCAAGATACTCGCGCGAATACACGAGCGTCACCGCGGCGGCACCGTAGGCAAACAGCTTCAACACGGTGCCCATCGGGTCCGCCACGTAATGACCGAACAGGATCACCGAGGGCTCGGCGACCGCGACCGCCGACGTGATCCAAGCCGCACCTGCGAGCGCGGCAATGGCGAGCAGGAAGGAGATTCCGCGGGCACGCGCGCCCAGCAGCACATCGATCAGCAGTATCAGGCACGCGGCGCCCGCGACGAATATCTCGGCCATCGCCGGCGCGATATCGGCGTACGTCAGGACCATCGGCATGCCTTGCATCGCGACCTCAGAGCTTGCTGATCATGAGTTGCTGGACGAGGAACTCGATTGTCGGCCGCATCACGTCGAGCAGCGGCGCCGGCCAAACGCCGATCAGCAGCACCGCAAACGCCAGTATGGCCAGCACGATGAACTCGCGCGCGTTGAGGTCCTTCAGCGATGCCACGCCGTCGTTGCCGACGTCGCCCCAGATCACGCGCTTGACCAGCCACAGGGTGTATGCCGCGCCCAGGATCAACGTCAATGCCGCGACGAACGCATACCAGAAGTTCGCCTTGAAGCTCGCGACGATCACCAGGAATTCGCCGACGAACCCGGAGGTTCCCGGCAGCCCGGCATTCGCCATGGCAAACAGCACGGCGAAGAACGCGAACACCGGCATCGTGTTGACGACACCGCCATAGGCGGTGATCTCGCGCGTGTGCAGGCGGTCGTAGAGCACACCGACGCAGAGGAACAGTGCGCCTGAGACCAGGCCGTGCGAGATCATCTGCACCATTGCGCCGTCGAGTCCCATCGCGGCGCCGGAGACCGAGCCGGTAGTCTGGTAGATGTCGTAGGCGACGAAGGCACCCAGCGTGACGAAGCCCATGTGTGCGATCGACGAGTACGCGATGAGTTTCTTCATGTCGCGCTGCGCCAGTGCGACCAGCCCGATATAGGCTATCGCGATCAGGGACAGCGTGATGAGGAGCCAGTCGAGTTCGCGGCTCGCATCCGGCGTGACCGGCAGGCTGAACCGCAGGAAGCCGTACCCGCCCATCTTCAGCATGATGGCGGCCAGGATGACGGAGCCGCCGGTCGGCGCTTCGACATGCGCGTCCGGCAACCACGTGTGCACCGGCCACATCGGCACCTTGACCGCGAATGCCGCCAGGAAGGCCAGGAAGATCAGGATCTGCTCGGTCATGCCGAGCGGCAGGCGGTGCATGGCCGCGATCTCGTAACTGCCCCCTTCCAGGTACAGCCAGATCAAGGCGACCAGCATCAGGACCGAACCGAGAAACGTGTAGAGGAAGAACTTGATCGTGGCGTACACGCGGCGCGTACCGCCCCAGATACCGATGATCAGGAACATCGGAATCAGCATCGCCTCCCAGAACACGTAGAACAGCAGTGCGTCGCCGGCCGAGAACACGCCGATCATCAGTCCTTCCATGACCAGGAACGCGGCGTAGTACTGCGCTGGACGGTTCTCGATCGTGCTCCCGGCAGCAACGATGACGAGCGGCGTCGTGAAGGCGGTCAGCACGATCAGAGGCAACGAGATGCCGTCGATGCCGAGGCGATACCAGGCACTCACGGCCCCGATCCACGGCACGTTTTCCACGAACTGCAGGGCCGGTGTCGTCAGGTCAAACCCGCTCCACAGCGGCACGCACAGCGCGAGCGTAGCAACTGACGCCGCGAGCGCGATCCAGCGTGCGATGGCCATGCGCCGGTCGCCCAGCAGCAGCACGAGCGCGCCGGCGGCGATCGGCAGCCAGATGAGCCAGCTCAGCAGGTTTGCGGGTGACGGCATCTCAGGATTTCAGCAACAGCCAGCCGAGCAGCAGCGAAAGTCCAATGATCATCGCGAAGGCATAGTGGTAGAGGTAGCCGGACTGTACCCGCCGCACCACGAGCGACAGCGCACCGATCGCGCGCGCCGTCCCGTTCACCAGAAAGCCGTCAATCGCCGTCTCGTCGCCGCGCTTCCACAGGCCAGCGCCGAAATTGCGGACGCCCGAAGCGACGACATTCTCGTTGAACCAGTCGAAGTAGTACTTGTTGACGAGCAGCCGATGCAGGCGAGCGAATCGCGTCGCGATCCGCGCGGGAAGTTCCGGGCGCTTCAGGTACAGGTACCACGCGGCAACGATGCCGCCGAGCGCAAGCCAGAGCGCCGGCGATCGCACGGCATGCAGCAGGAAGGCGGCGGGTCCGTGGAACTCCCGTCCCAGCTCCGCGATCGGTCCGTCCGGCGCCTGCGCAATACTGCCGGCAAAGAAATCGCCGAAAACCACCGGGCCGACCGTCAGCCATCCGATCACGATCGAGGGAATCGCCAGTGCAACCAGCGGCAAGGTCACGACCCAGGGGCTCTCGTGCAGGTGTTCGCGCGTGTGTTCGTCCATGCGCTCGCGGCCGTGGAAGGTCATGAACACCAGCCGGAAACTGTAAAGCGCGGTGACAAAGACGCCGAGCAGGACGCACCAGTACGCATAGCCCGCGCCTTCGGTATCGCTGAGCCGGACCGCTTCGATGATGATGTCCTTGGAGAAGAACCCGGACAGACCCGGAAAACCGATCAGTGCAAGCGACCCGATCAGGGCGGTCCAGTAGGTGACCGGCATATAACGTCGTAAACCGCCCATGCGGCGCATGTCCTGCTCGTGGTGCATGGCGATGATCACCGAGCCCGCGGCCAGGAACAGCAGCGCCTTGAAGAAGGCGTGCGTCATCAGATGGAACATGCCGGCGCCGTATGCGCCCGCGCCGAGCGCAACCGTCATGTAGCCGAGCTGCGACAGGGTCGAATACGCAATCACGCGCTTGATGTCGTTGTTGACCAGGCCGAGAAGCCCCATGAACAGCGCCGTGGTTGCGCCGATCACGATGATGAAGTGCAGCGCGTCCGGCGACATCTGGAACAGCGGCGACATCCGCGCGACCATATAGATGCCGGCGGTGACCATCGTCGCCGCGTGGATCAGCGCCGAGATCGGGGTCGGGCCTTCCATCGAATCCGGCAACCACACGTGCAGCGGCACCTGCGCGGACTTGCCCATCGCACCGAGAAACAGCGCGACGCAGATCACCGTGATGACCTTGCTGGGCTCACCCGGCGTGAGGTAGAGATCGTGGCCGATCGCCTGCGGGATGCGCGCAAAGACCTCGGCGTAGTCCAGGCTGCCCATGTACGCGACGATCACCGCGATGCCGACAATGAAACCGAAGTCACCGATCCGGTTGACGACGAAGGCCTTGAGGTTCGCGAAGATCGCGGTCGGGCGCTTGTACCAGAAGCCGATCAGCAGGTAGGAGACGAGACCGACCGCCTCCCAGCCGAAGAAGAGCTGCAGGAAGTTGTTCGACATCACGAGCATCAGCATCGCGAACGTGAACAGGGAGATGTACGCAAAGAACCGCTGGTAGCCCGGATCGTCGCGCATGTAGCCGATCGTGTAGACATGTACGGCGAGCGACACGAAGGTCACTACCGTCATCATCAGCGCCGACAGGTTGTCGATCAGGAAGCCCACCTCCATGTGCAGGCCATCGCTGATGCCCCAGGTGTAAACGCCTTCGTTGAATACCGGGGCGCCATTCAGCATCTGCTGCAACACCCAGGCAGAGCCCACAAAAGACACAGTCACCCCCGCAATGCACAGCAGGTGCGTGGCGGTACGGCCGATCAGGCGTCCGCCAAAACCGGAGACGACCGCGGCGATGAGCGGCGCCAGCACGATGACGAGGCAGATATCGGCGAACGCCACGGTCAACCCTTCATGGTGTCGAGTTCCTCGACATTGATGCTGCGGCGCTGGCGGAACAGGACGACTAGGATCGCGAGGCCGATTGCCGCCTCCGCCGCGGCCACCGTCAGGATGAAGAACACGAATACCTGACCGTCAAGGTTGCCCAGGAAACGCGAGAACGCGACGAAATTGAAGTTGACCGCCAGCAGCATCAGTTCGATGCACATCAGCAGCACGATGACGTTCTTGCGATTGATGAAAACGCCGGCGACAGCGATCGCAAACAGCACGCCGGCGAGCATCAGGTAATGCGCGAGGCCGATCACGGTTCGCGCTCCGACGGCATGTCCACGAGCCGCATCCGGTCCCTGGGATCAACGGCGACCTGCCTTGATATGTCCTGAACCTTCACGCCCGGCCGCTGACGCATGGTCAGCGTGATCGCGGCGATAATCGCGATCAGCAGCACGATGGCCGCGAGCTGGAACGGATACACATACTGCGTATAGAGCACCGCGCCGATCTCGGCCGTATTGCTGTGCCCTTCCGGCAGCGGGGCGGTGGCGCCCGGCAGCTCGATCCCGAGCCTGCGCACCCACAGCACGTACCACAACTCGATCACCATGATGACCGCGATCAGCGCTCCCAGCGGGGCGTTCCGCGCAAAACCTTCCCGCATTTGCTCGACGTTGATGTCCAGCATCATCACGACGAACAGGAACAGCACCATGACGGCGCCGACGTAGACGAGCACCAGCACGAGTGCCAGGAATTCGGCCTCGATCAGGAGCCAGAGGACCGCAGCATTGAAGAAACAGAGCACGAGGAACAGCACCGCGTGCACCGGATTGCGCGCCAGGATGACGCCGAACGCGGCGCCGACCAGCACGGCGGAGAACGACCAGAACAGGATTTCAACCAGCATGCGCGTTACCTGTATCGCGAGTCCACGGCCTTGTCGGCCGCGATCATCGCCTCGTGGCGGTCGCCGACGGCCAGCAGCCGGTCCTTGGTCATGATGTTCTCGCCGCGATTCTCCATGTGATATTCGTGGATGCGCGTCTCGACGATCGCGTCCACCGGGCAGGCCTCCTCGCAGAAGCCGCAATAAATGCACTTGAACAGGTCGATGTCATAGCGCGTCGTGCGCCGGGTCCCGTCGGCAGCCGTGTCCGACTCGATGGTGATCGCGAGCGCCGGGCAGACGGCTTCGCACAGTTTGCAGGCGATGCATCGCTCCTGCCCGTTCGGGTACCGGCGCAGCGCATGCAGACCGCGAAACCGCGGCGACTGCGGGGTCTTCTCCTCGGGGTAATGGATCGTGACCTTGCGCCGGAAGAAATTGCGCGCGGTCACGCTCAACCCCGTCAGGAGCTCCGCGAGGAACAGCGTCCGGAACAGCGAAGCGATGCGTCTCATGGGCCCCCCATCATGCCGCCCACGGCCCGATTTGCAGCCACGCAAGCACGGCTTCGACGGCGATCCAGATGAGCGTGATCGGAATCAGCACTTTCCAGCCGAGGCGCATGATCTGGTCGTAGCGATAGCGCGGAAAGGTTGCACGCACCCACAGGAATACGAACAGGAAGAAGCAGATCTTCAGGAACAGCCAGAAGAAGCTGGATGCTGCAAGGAAGGAGCCTTCCGGCGCGAGCCCCTGAAACGGAGAAAGCCAGCCGCCCAGAAAGAACACCGACGCCAGCGCCGATACCAGGATCATGTTCGCGTATTCGGGCAGCGCGAACAGCGAGGCAAATGCCGCCCCGGAATACTCCACATGGAACCCGGCGACGATCTCGGACTCGCCTTCCGCGACGTCGAATGGCGCGCGGTTCGTCTCCGCCAGACCCGACACGAAATAGACGACGAACAGCGGGAACAGCCAGAGCAGGTACCAGTTGCCGATACCGCCCTCCTGCTGACGGACGATCTCACCCAGGTTCAGGCTGCCTGCCGCCATCAGCACGCCGACCAGCGCGAAGCCCATCGCGATCTCGTAGGCAACCATCTGTGCGGCCGAGCGCATGGCGCCGAGGAATGCATACTTCGAGTTGCTCGCCCAGCCGGCGAGAATCACGCCGTACACGCCCATCGACGTCAGTGCGAGCACGAACAGGAGCCCGGCGTCGATGTCGGCGAGGACGAATTCGGGCGAGAACGGCACGACAGCCCAGGCCGCAAGGGCGGGCACCAGCACGATCAGCGGCGCGAGCAGGAACAGGAACCGGGAGGAGCGCGCGGGGACGATGATTTCCTTCAGCAGCAGCTTGACAACGTCGGCGAATGGCTGGGCGATGCCGCGGAAGATGCGAAGGCCGAAGAACGTCACGCGGTTCGGGCCGAGCCGAAGCTGCATGTAGCCGATCACCTTGCGCTCGGCCAGCGTCAGTAGCGCGACCGCGACGATGACCGACATCATCACGGCGACGACCAGGGTGGATATCCGCAGCAAGGCCGGAAGTGACTGCCAGAGGGCGTCGAGCCAGGCCAGGACTTCGGCGATCCATTGCATGGTCGGTCCCCGCTATCCCGCAGCCGCCGCGGACAGCGCCGCCCGCGTCGCCTGCAAGGCCGGCGCGCGCCGCACGGTGGCGTCGACCTGGTAGATGGGAACGAGCGTCGTCGTGCCGCCCTGCTCCGCATTGACACTGCGCCGCGCCGGGTGCCTGCCGTCGTAGCGCACGTCTCCGGCGTATGTCCGCAGCTCCGCGAGCACGTCTGCGGAGGTTTCATACCCGAAGCCGTCGAGTCCCAACTGGTTGCCGAGCACGCGCAGGACCTTCCAGCCGGGACGCGCCTCGCCGAACGGTTGCGCGCAACCGCGGAACTCCTGCCAGCGCCCCTCGACGTTGACATACGTGCCCGACGTCTCCGCGAATGTACCCATCGGCAGCATCACCTGCGCGACGGCCATCGTCCCGGGGTCCGCGTAGGGAGTGATCGCGATGACCCGCGGACAGGCCGCAAGCAGCTCGCCGCTTTCCGCGCGGCCGATGTCTTTGGCCGCTTCGATGCCGCCGAACAGGACGCAGGCCGCAAGCGGTCCATTGAACATGGACGAAGCGTCGAGTCCGGCTTCCCGGTCCGGTTGCGCGCCGGGCAGGCGATGCGGCAAGGCCCCGGCGAGTGCGCAGCCGACCGCATTGCCGCCATCCGGCAGGTAGCCCAGCGTCGCCCCGGTCTTGGCGGCAAGGGCAGCCGCGGCTGCGCGCAGGTCGGCATAGCGCGTGTGCCGCATGGCTTCCCCGCCGAGCACGATCGCAGAACGTCCGCCGGACAGCGACTCGACGATCGCGCGGTTCTCGGGCGCAAGTGCGCCGCCCGCCACCAGCGTCGCGAGCTCCGCCACGAGGTTGCCGGCCTCTGCGACCAGCTGGCGCTGCAGCGGGAAAAAGCAGGTCTGTGCGCGGGTCGACAGCAGGCTGATCTTGCCGCCGGCAAGCGCTGCCTTGCGCACGCGGTGGGCGAACACCGGCGCTTCTTCGCGCAACTGGCAGCCGACGAGCAGCACGCCGCCCAGCGAATCGATTTCGCCGAGCGCGATCCCGAGACCCGGATACGGCGGATCCTGTTGCTGGTCGCTGAAATCCGCCTGGCGCAGGCGCGTGTCCACGTTGCGCGAACCCAGGCCCCGCGCAATGCGGCCGAGCAGGTAGGCCTCCTCGGTCGTCGACCCGGGCGAACCGAGGAAGCCGATGCGTCCTGCGCCCGCTTGCTTGAGGCCGTCACGCAGCAGCGCGGCCGTCGCGGCGAGCGCCGTTTCCCAGCTTGCCTCCCGCCACTGGCCCTCGACCCGCATCATCGGGACTTTCAGGCGATCCGCAGCGTAAATACCTTCGTAGGAAAAGCGGTCGCGATCGGCGATCCAGGTCTCGTTGATGTCCTCGTTGACGCGCGGCACGATGCGCATCAACCTGCCGCGCAGCACATGCCCCCAGAGATTCGTGCCTACCGGATCGTGCGGCGACACCAGGGCGTGCTCGGTCATTTCCCAGGAACGGGCACGATGCCGGAAGGGCTTCGAATTCAGTGCGCCGACCGGGCACAGGTCGATCACATTGCCGGACAGTTCGTGGTCGACGGACTTCTCGATCCAGGTGCCGATCTCCATCGCCTCGCCGCGTCCTGTGGCGCCGAGCTCCTGGATGCCGGCGATTTCCGCGGTAAATCGGACGCAGCGCGTGCAGTGGATGCAGCGGGTCATGTCGGTCGAAATCAGCGGACCGATATTCTTGTCCTTGACGACCCGCTTGCGCTCGTCGAAGCGCGACGAGGCCGCGCCAAAACCGAGCGCAAGATCCTGCAATTCGCATTCGCCGCCCTGATCGCAGATCGGGCAGTCGAGCGGGTGATTGATCAGCAGGAATTCCATCGTCGCCTTCTGCGCGGCGATCGCGCGCGCGGAACGCGTGAACACTTTCATGCCCTCGACCACGGGCGTCGCGCAGGCGGGCATCGGCTTCGGCGCTTTTTCGACCTCGACCAGGCACATGCGGCAGTTGGCCGCGATCGAGAGTTTCTCGTGATAACAGAAGCGCGGCACGTAAACGCCGGCGGCATCGGTCAGATGGATGATCATCTGGCCCTTGCGCGCCTGCATCGGGCGTCCGTCGACCTCGATGTTGACCACATCGTCGTTCATGCGACTGCCTGCGACGGCGCATTGACGATGCTCTGACCGCCGTGCTCGATCATGTACTCGAACTCATGCCGGAAATGACGCAGGAAGCTCTGCACCGGCCAGGCCGCGGCGTCGCCGAGCGCGCAGATGGTGTGGCCTTCGATCTGGTTCGCGACCTGTACCAGGAGGTCGAGATCCATCATCCGTCCCTGTCCCGCCAGGATCCGGCGCAGCATGCGGGTCAGCCATCCGGTTCCCTCGCGGCAGGGCGTGCACTGGCCGCAGGATTCCGCCATGTAGAACCGCGAGATCCGCTCGAGCACGCGTACCATGCAGGTCGTTTCGTCCATCACGATGATGCCGGCCGATCCGACGGCGCTGCCGGCCTTGCGCAGCGAATCGAAATCCATCGTGCACTCCATGATCAGCGCCGCGGGCAGTACTGGCACCGAGGAGCCGCCCGGGATCACAGCCTTCAGCCTGCGTCCGCCGCGTACGCCGCCGCAGATGTCGAGCAGTTCGCGGAACGGGATGCCCATCGCAAGCTCGTAATTACCGGGGCGCGCGACGTGACCCGACACCGAGAAGATCGCCGTGCCGCCCGAATTCGGAACGCCGAGCTCAGCGAACCATTTCGCGCCCTTGCGCAGGATAGTGGGCACCGCCGCGAAGCTCTGCGTGTTGTTGATCGTGGTCGGCTTGCCGAACAGGCCGAAATTCGCCGGGAACGGCGGTTTGAAGCGGGGCTTGCCCGGCTTGCCCTCGAGCGACTCGAGCAGTGCCGTCTCCTCGCCGCAGATATAGGCGCCGGCTCCGGCAACCGCATGCAGGTCGAAATCGATGCCGGATCCCTGGATGTTCCGGCCGAGCAGGCCGGCGGCATAGGCCTCCTTCAACGCGGCTTCAAAGCGCGGAAAGGGTTCCGCCAGGAATTCGCCCCGGATGTAGTTGTAGCCCACGGTCGCGCCCATCGCGTAGCCGCCGATGGCCATGCCTTCGATCACCGAGTGCGGGTTGTAACGCAGGATGTCGCGGTCATGACAGGTGCCGGGCTCACTCTCGTCCGAATTGCAGACGACGTATTTCTGGCCGGGCGCGTTGCGCGGCATGAAGCTCCACTTCACGCCGGTCGGGAATCCGGCTCCGCCGCGGCCTTTCAGGCCGGATGACTTCACTTCCTCGATGATCGCCTCGCGAGGAGTCTTCTCACGCAGGATCTTCTCCCAGGCTTCGTAGCCCTGGAACTTGCGGTACACCGGCATCGTCCAGCTTTGCGCGTGCTGCAACGGCTCGAACACGACCTGGTTCATCGCGCGCATGGCTACTTCACCCCGTCCAGCACCTTGATCGCCGACTCCGGCGTCAGGTTTTCGTGGTAGACGTGGTCGACCATCATCATCGGCGCGTTGTTGCAGGCAGCGAGGCATTCCTCTTCGCGCTTCAGATAGAACTTGCCGTCCGGCGTGCTCTCGCCGGTGCGTATCCCGAGATGCTTCTCGACGGCGGCCACGATCCGGTCCGATCCGCACAGCATGCAGCTGATGTTGGTGCACACGGACACATGCACGCGACCAGCCGGCCGGGTCTCGAACATCGAATAGAAACTCGCGACCTCGTAGACCTGGATCGGCGGCAGGCCAAGGTAAGCGGCGACCGCGTCCATCAGTTCCGTCGTCAGGAAGCCCTGGTTCTGGTGCTGGGCGGCGCGCAGCGCAGCAAGCAGGGCTGAACGGCCGCGGTCGGCGGGAAACTTGGCGAGCCAGAGGTCGATTTCATGGCGCGTGTGCTCGCTGAGCACCCCTGCGGTGCCGGCTGCCACGCTCACCGGTCGATCTCCCCGAACACGATATCCATCGTGCCGATCATCGCGACGACATCCGCGAGCATGTGGCCGCGCACGAGTTCGTCCATGGCCGCGAGGTGCGCGAATCCCGGCGCACGGCACTTGAGCCGGTACGGTTTGTTGGCACCGTCGGATACGAGCCACACCCCGAACTCGCCTTTTGGCGCTTCGACTGCGGCGTAAGTCTCGCCTTCCGGCACGCAGTACCCTTCCGTGAACAGCTTGAAGTGATGGATCAGCGATTCCATGTCGTCTTTCATCTCGCCGCGGGTCGGCGGCGTGACCTTGTGGTCATCCAGCATCACCGCGCCGGGATTCGCCCGCAGCCACTCGACGCACTGGCGGATGATGCGGTTCGACTGGCGCATCTCCGCGACGCGGCAAAGATACCGGTCGTAGCAATCGCCGTTCACGCCGACCGGCACCTCGAAATCCATCCGGTCGTAGGCGGCGTACGGCTGCTTGCGCCGCAGGTCCCACTCGACGCCCGACCCGCGCAGCATCGGTCCGGTGAAGCCGAGCTGCAGCGCCCGCTCGCGCGTTACCACGCCGATGTTGACCGTGCGCTGCTTCCAGATGCGGTTGTCGGTCAGCAGCGTCTCGTATTCGTCCACGCAACCGGGAAAGCGCCGCGTGAAATCGTCGATGAAATCGAGCAGCGAGCCGGAGCGCGCTTCGTTTCCGCGTTTTGCGTCCTTTTCGCTGCGCCAGCGGGACGCCTTGTAGCGCGGCATCGTCCCCGGCAGGTCGCGATAGACGCCGCCGGGGCGGTAATAGGTCGCGTGCATACGCGTCCCGGACACCGCCTCGTAGCAGTCCATCAGGTCCTCGCGCTCCCGGAACGCATACAGGAACACCGTCATCGCCCCGATGTCGAGCGCATGCGAGCCGATCCACATCAGGTGATTCAGGATGCGCGTCATCTCGTCGAACATGACGCGGATGTACTGCGCGCGCTCCGGCGCCTCGATGCCGAGCAGCCGCTCGATGGCGAGGACGTAGGCGTGCTCGCTGCACATCATCGAGACGTAGTCGAGGCGATCCATGTAGCCGATCGACTGATTGAACGGCTTGGACTCCGCCAGCTTCTCGGTGGCGCGGTGCAGCAGACCGATGTGCGGATCGGCCTTCTGGATCACTTCGCCGTCCATCTCGAGCACGAGGCGCAGCACGCCGTGCGCCGCCGGATGCTGCGGGCCGAAGTTCAGCGTGTAGTTCTGGATCTCAGACATCGCGCCTCGGTTCCACGGCGGCGGTATCCCGCTCCTTGCGGATCACTTTCGGCACCGTCACGCGCGGCTCGATGCTGACCGGCTGGTTGACGACGCGTCCAAGGGCCGGGTCATAGCGCACTTCCACCTTGCCGATGAGCGGAAAGTCCTTGCGGAACGGATGGCCGATGAAACCGTAATCGGTGAGGATTCGACGCAGATCCGGATGACCGCGGAACAGCACGCCGAACA
>JALYJS010000327.1 GCA_030799345.1 Pseudomonadota bacterium
AGTTCAGCAATGACATCAGGACCGACCCGCGCCCCATTCAGTATCGCGAGCAGATGCTCGCGCAGGGACTTCGGGGAATCGTCGCGCTGCCACTAGTTGTTGACGACAAACCCATGGGTTGTCTCGCGCTGATTACTTCTGAACTGGATTTCTTCAGCGAGCAGGAACTACGCCTCCTCGATGAGCTGGCCGGCGACATCTCGTTTGCGCTGGATCACCTTGAGAAAGCAGATCGACTGTTCTATCTCGCTTACTACGATTCGGTCACGGGCCTCGCCAACCGCACGCTGTTCCTGGACCGACTTGCGCAGCATGTGGCCCGCGCTGCGAAGGATCACAGCAGGCTGGCGCTGGTCGCCATGGCGCCGGATCGTCTCGGCAACATCAATGACACGTTCGGCCGTCCGGCAGGCGATCTCGTCCTCAAACAGTTCGCGGAACGGTTCGCCGCGTCGGTCGGCTCCGGCACGGATCTGGCACGCGTCTCCGGCGATCAGATGGCGACCGTCATCGATGACATCCGCAACGAATCCGACGTTTTGCTGCAGGTGTCACGCTGGCAGGACAGCTGCTTCGGGCGACCATTCGAGGTACACGGCACCCAGATGCGCCTGGGCGCAACGACCGGCATCGCGATTTATCCGGACGACGGCGATGACGCGCCGACGCTGCTCAAGAATGCGGAAGCAGCGCTCGAACGGGCTAAATCCTCCGGCGACGAACACCTGTTCTACACGCAGCGCATGAGCGTGGCCGTCACCGAAAAGGTCATGCTCGAACATGCGCTCCGGGAGGCTTTCGAAAAGCAGGAGTTCGAGCTTTATTACCAGCCGAAAGTGAGCATGGAGACGCGGCGTGTGCTGGGCCTGGAGGCCCTGATCCGCTGGAACAGCCCCGAGCGCGGCATGGTGCCGCCGGTGAAGTTCATCCCGCTCATGGAAGAAACCGGCATGATCGTTCCGATCGGCGCCTGGGTCATGCGCCGCGCCGTGGAGGAACGGGATCGCTGGCGCACGATGGGCATCGCCGCGCCGCGCGTCGCGGTCAATGTCTCGACGATCCAGCTGCGCAAGCGCGATTTCGTCGACACGGTACGCAACGCCCTGAAGGATGCCGGCAAAGCCCCGGGCATCGACTTCGAGGTCACGGAGTCGCTGATCATGGAGGATGTGGACAGCAACATCCGCAAGCTCGACGAAGTGCGCCGCATGGGCATCGGCATCGCCCTCGACGACTTCGGCACCGGCTTCTCGTCGCTGGGTTATCTGGCCAAGCTGCCCGTCGAGACCCTGAAAATAGACCGCTCATTTATTGCAAGGATGCTCGACGATCCCGGCGCCATGACCCTGGTCTCGACGATGATCTCGCTGGCGCATTCGCTGAAACTGATCGTAGTCGCCGAGGGCGTCGAGACCGAGGAGCAAGCCAAAATCCTGCGGCTGCTCCGATGCGACGAGATTCAGGGGTACCTCATCAGCAAGCCGGTTCCCTTCGACGACATGACGGCGTTTCTGCAGCAATCCGCAGGCTGATCAGGGAAGACGCAGCGACTGCCAGGACCGGAGCCGCCAGGCACCCTCCTCCCGGCCGTAGACAGCCAGATAACGGAGTTTCAGGTCAAGCGGGGTCGCGCCGGCAAAGACCTCGAAACGGCCCGTGCCGCGCACGAGCGCCGTTTCCGGGGCCAGCATCACGACCTGCCGCTCGAGCCCGGTCACGGCTGAATAGCGGGTGCGCCCGCTGGTGATCGATTCGATCAGTCCCTCGCGGCCTTCCACGACAGCGGTCGAGTGCACGTATTCGAGATCCTCCGTCAGTGAACGTCGCATTGCCTCTGCGTCGCCGGCGATCATCGCGGCGAACCGCGCATCTTCAGCGTCGAGGACAGCGGCCACCGGTTCGGCGCCTGGCGTCGCGCGCCTGAAATCGAGCGTGAAGCCTTTCTCACCGCCGTCACTGACACGCACGATCAGCCGGTCGGCCCCTTCCCGCCGGTATTCCAGCACGCGCGGAAAATCATGCGCCGGGTTCTCGAACACGAATCGGCCCTGCTCGCAACCGGTCAGCCGGAATGCCACCGGCAGTTCGTTGTGCGTCACCTTGGAGACATAGAAAACCTCGCCTGCCATTTCGAGCAGGCGCAGTTCCTCACTTCCCTTGACCGCGCCATCCGTTTTCGCCCGCTCGATCCCGCTGCCTGCGAAGTTCCGCGGCCCGAGTTCGGTCCAGGACTCGTAAAAACTCGTCTTGTTGCCATCGGCCGTCCAGTCGCCAAGCAGCCAGCGCAGTTCCGCGAGCGACGCGCAGCCGGCAGCCACGGCCGGCCACGGCAACGTCCCGAACAACAATGCCAGCAGTGGAACCAGCGAACGTTTCATTGCGCGCGCAGGCTCCGGCGCATGGCCGCCATCAGTCCGAACAGGCGAACGACATCCGGCGGCGAGTGGTCCCCGCGGTAATCGCGAAACAGCGTATCCACATTGACCGCAATCCGCTCCGCGTCCAGCCAGTGACGGTATTCACCGAGCGCAATGTCGAGCGCGGCCGCTTCGGCTGTCATGCCGGCATCGAAGCGCAGCCGCGCTTCGCGATCGATGAACCGCAGGTACTCCTGCACGGCGCGCACGCCGCGCGCATCCGTCATCGGGCCGTGGCCCGGCACGATGTGGTCCGCGCCAAACGCGAGAATCCGCTCACAGGCGGCCAGCCAGTTCTGCACGGGGCCCGCCCACATTACCGGGGTGGATTCGATGAACAGCAGGTCGCCGGTGAACACGACCCGCTCTGCCGGCAGCCAGGCCAGTACGTCACCTGACGTATGGGCGGGTCCCAGCACGTGCAGCTCGACCTGCCGGTCGCCGACACGCAGATCCAGCCGGCGCTCGAACGTGCGCGTCGGCATGCGGCCACGGGCCCGCGTGAAATCGAATGGCTCGAATACTTCGGCAAAAAACCGGCCAGCCTCGCCAAGCGCACCCGTCGCGCCACCCTCTTTCAGCTTTGCCAGCGCCGCCGGCGGCAGTTCGCCCATCTCCTGCGCAGACGCAGCCGAGGCGAATACTTCGGCGTTCGGGACCAGCGCGTTGCCATGCGTGTGATCGCCGTTGGCATGGGTATTGACGAGCTGGCCGATGTACTCCGGGGCGATGCCGGTGGCATCCTCGATCGCAGCCAGCATTTCGGCTGTCAGCGGTTCGTCGAAGAGCGTATCGATCAGCATCGACTCGTCGCCGTCGCGGACGAATCCGGCATTCGACCATCCCCAACCGCCGTCAGGCTGCATCCAGGCATACAGGCCGTTGCCGAGGTCCTCAAGCCCGCGCCGGAACGGGCGCCGACTCATACCCCACCCGCATTCGACCGGACGACGCGGTTCTGGAGCACGCCGATCGGGGGAATTTCGAGTTCAACCCGGTCGCCGTCGTCGAGGAACCGGAGACTCTCGAGCCCGCAACCGTCGCCGACCGTGCCGCTGCCCAGGATCTCGCCGGGTCGCAGGGTTTCTCCCTGGCTCACGTAGGCGATGAGGTCCTCGAACTTCCAGTGCATGTCACGCGAATTTCCGCGGGATCGCTCTTCGCCGTTGACGCGGACGATCATCGGCAGCCCATAGGGATCCGGGATCTCGTCTGCAGTGACTATGCACGGACCGAAAGCGTTCGCACCGTCGAAATCCTTGCCTTTTGCGGGGCCCAGGCCGCCCGGCATCTCGGCGCCCTGCGTGTCGCGTGCGCTGAAATCGTTGAATATGGTGTAGCCAAAGACGTGGTCAAGCGCACGCTCGCGCCGGATATCCGCACCAGCCCTGCCGATCACGCAGGCGAGTTCGCATTCGTAATCCATCAGGCGGCTGTAACCGGGCCAGCGGATCGAATCCCCAGGCCCGCTGATCGAGAAACGGTTGGCCTTGTAATACAGCGGGCGCTCGTACCAGACGGGCGGTGGACGGAAGGCATCCGCCTGGGCAAGCAGCGCCGCCTTCTCGTCCGCCGACGTCGCCCGGGTGGCCTTCATGCGGAAGGCCGCGCCGAACGCCTGGATGACATGTTTCTCGAAGCACATGAAATCGCGGATCTGCGGCGGCACCGGCAGCGGCGCGAGCAGACGGCAGTCGATCGCCGGACGGGTGCAGGATACCGCTGCATGCCCGATCAGGGCGCGTGCCTGTTCCCATGCATCCGGACCGGCTTCGATCAAGGACAACATCGACTGAAACGGCGGTGCCCCATCGGCCGCCGCCTCGAGATCGAGCATGCCGCCGTCCCGCAGCAATGCGCCGAGCCGCGGCTTCTCCGACGCCATGTGGAATGTCACGAGACGCATCCCCGGCTTTCCCCTCCGCGCAAAAAATGAAAGGCCCCGGCCCGTCGCCCGGACCGGGGCCCCGTCTTCGTGCCCTGTCAGAACCTGAGCGTAGCCTGCAGCGCCACCGTGCTGCCCGGCTCGACGAAACGCCAGGCGCTGAATGCACCGAAAGTGCGTCCCGCGAGCGGCGTATCGTTCCCGTAGGGCAGGATCTGCTCATTGAACAGGTTCTTGCCGATCACCGACACGTCCCAGGAACCGTCGATGTCGCCGACGCCAATACGGCCGTTGACCTTGTAATAGGACTCCTGCACCTGCTTCTCGTCAATGGTCGGTGCGACGAAGAACTGGTCCGAGTAGTACACATCGACACCCAGGTGGAAAGCCATATTGGAGAAGATCGGCCTCCGGTAGTTGCCGCCCGCGGTGATCACCCAGGGAGCGACGAACTCGTTCGTCTTGCCCTTGTAATTGCAGTTAAGGCCGTCACCCGCATCGGACGGCTGGCCAAAGGCGCACTGGCCGATGTAATCGAGGAACTCGAAATCCGTGTACGCCATGCTGCTGTACAGGAGCAGGTTATCGGTCGCCTGCCAGCGCATGTCGAGTTCGAGCCCCTTGATCTCGGACTCACCCGCATTGGTCACGTTGAATCCGAGCACGCCGTCGAAGGTGCTGACCTGGAGGTCCTCGAAATCCGTCATGTACAGCGCCGCATTCATTTCAAACGAGCGGCCGACGCGCAGCTTGGCACCGAGTTCGAAGTTGGTCGCCCGTTCCTCGTCGAACTCGAACGAGCCCAGGCCCGACGCCGGCGTGCAGCCGAGCGGCGTATTCGGCGCCGTGCACAAAGGCGTGGGCGGAACCGGCGAGTTGTTCGAGCGTGCGTCGAATCCCCCCGATTTCGCGCCCTTGCTCCAGCTCGCATACATCATCGTCGAGTCGTCCGGGGACCACTCGACCGTAAACGACGGCAGCGTCTGTTCCTCATCGCGGCTTCCCGACAGCTCGTGCGGCCGGACATTGAAGGCCAGCCGGTAAACCGCGGGCGCAAGCGCCGCCGGTGCGCCGGCTAGCGGATTGCCATTGATGTCGGTGACGATGAGCGTGCGGGCCGCGTCTTTCTCTTCCTTCGAATAACGCAGACCGAAGGTCGTGCGGAACTCCTCGGACATGTTCCAGCTCACCTGGGTGAATGCCGAGTAGTTTTTCGCGTCCTGGGTGAACACGCGCGGCGTCGCAGTATTGGCAAGCATCGTCCCGGCGATGCCCTGCAGCGGACTGCCAATGAAGGCGGGATTGGCGTTCAGCAGCGGCACCAGCACGCTGCCACCGTCGACCAGGATGGTGTCGCCGAACGAGAGATCCGAAGTCTCATAGTAGGCGCCCACGATGTATTCGATCGTGCCGCCTGAAGGCGAAGTCAGCCGGATCTCCTGGCTCGTCTGCTCGTACTCCTCGCCCATCGCGACATTGAAGACATTCCCGCCCGTAAAGTCGCAATCGCACAGCTCGTCGAAGTCGTACTCCGAATACCCGGTGATCGCCGTCAGCGTCTTCTCTCCGAGCTGCCAGTCGATCTGCAGGACGAACTCCTCGGTCTCGTTGTTGCTGAAGTCGCCATTGGACGATCGCACATAGTCTGCCGTGTTGTTCAGTACGCTCGGATCCTGACCCAGTGCTGCGAGGATCTGCGAATAGGTGGCGCCCGTAAACGGTCCGGCCGCCGCCGGCAGCTCCTGGGTAATCTCGATCTGGCGGCCCGTGACATCGAACTCGCCGAACTCCGCCTTCAGCGCCGCGGTCACGTTGTCGGTGATATCCAATTCCAGCCAGCCGCGCACCGTGGTTTCCTCGCGGCTCGGGTCATCGCTCGACACCGTCGGATTCTCGATATGGCCATCGACCTCCCGATACCGGGCCGAGAGCCGGCCGCGCAGGCGATCGCCAAACGGACCGGACACGTGGCCTGAAAATTCCTGTTCGTCGTAGCGCGGCTCGTACAGCGCGGACACCATCGCGTCGAATTCCTGGGTCGGCCGCGCGGTCGTGATGTTGAGCGCGCCGCCGACGCTGTTCTTGCCGAACAGGATCGATTGCGGCCCGCGCAGAACCTCCACCCGCTCGAGATCGAGGAACGGCGAGCGGGTCTGCTGCGGCCGGCCACGATACACGCCGTCGACGTAGGTGCCGACCGATTGTTCGAATCCCGGATTCACGCCGGAAAAGATGCCCCGGATCGAGATGTTGTTGCCGATCGCCGTTTCGGTCATGAACAGCGTCGGCACGTAGTTCTTGAGGTCCTCGATCTTCATGATGCCGGCTTCTGCGATCTTCGCGCCGCTGACTGCGCTGACGGCCAGTGGCACGTCCTGCAGGGATTCCGCGCGCTTTTGCGAGGTGACGATGATCTCGCCCAGAATCGTGGTGTCCTGTTCCTGCGCAACCGCGGATGCCGTGGCGAGAACGAGCAGCACGCCCGACGCAAGCGTCGTGCGACCGATGCGATGGTCAGTCATTGTGGACTCCTGATGCAGAGAAGCCTTGTTGGACGCGCGAAACAAACGGGCGAGGCCCCCCTCTCGTTTGTTGTGGGCAAGCGTACCATCAGCGCCGTATCAGGCAAAATCCCCGCCCCCCTGCGCGTCTGCGGCGCCTTCCGCGTGTTGCGCCGACGCCAATTGCCCGCAATCCTGTCCCGACACATGGTCCCGCTCGGTATCATGGGCAGATGACAGTGGCTTCCCCAGGACAACGCTTGCGCGCGGCGCTCGACACCGAACGTCCGCTCCAGATTGTCGGTGCGGTCAATGCCTACAGCGCCATGCTGGCCGCTGGAGCCGGGTTCCGCGCCCTGTACCTGTCCGGCGCGGGCGTCGCCAATGCGTCCTTCGGATTGCCGGACCTCGGCGTGACGAGCCTGAACGACGTCTGCGCGGATGCAGCCCGGATCACGGCCGCAACCGAGCTGCCGCTGCTCGTCGATGCCGACACCGGCTGGGGAGCGGCGTTTTCGATCGCGCGCGCCACGCGCGAGCTGATCCGTGCCGGTGCCGCGGGAATGCATCTGGAGGATCAGGTGCAGGCCAAGCGTTGCGGGCATCGGCCGGGCAAGGAACTGGTGGCCGCGGACGAAATGGCGGACCGCATCCGGGCTGCGGTGGATGCGCGCACCGACGACAGATTCGTCGTCATGGCGCGAACCGATGCGCACGCGGTCGAGGGCCTGCAGGCCGCCATCGGCCGGGCGGAGGCGTATGTCACCGCGGGCGCCGACATGATTTTCGCCGAAGCGCTGACGACGCTGGAGGAATATCGGCAGTTCACGCGCGCCATCGCCGTGCCGGTACTCGCAAATATCACCGAATTTGGCCGTACGCCACTGTTCACGACCCGGGAACTCGGCGACGCCGGCATCCGACTCGTGCTGTACCCCCTGTCGGCGTTCCGCGCCATGAGCCGGGCAGCGACCGAAGTGTATGGCGCGATTCGCAGGGACGGCAGCCAGCGCGCCGTCATCGAGCGGATGCAGACGAGGACCGAACTTTACGAGGTGCTCGGCTATCACGAGTACGAGCGCAAGCTCGATGACCTCTTCAGCCGTGGCAGGGAGACGTGATGTGAGCGCCGCCGGAAAAGCACCAGGATTCAAACCCAAGAAGTCCGTCGCGTTGTCGGGTGTCGTCGCCGGCAACACGGCGATCTGTACCGTTGGCCGGTCCGGCAATGACCTGCATTATCGCGGCTACGACATCCTCGATATCGCGGAGACCTGCGAGTTCGAGGAAATCGCGCACCTGCTCATCCACGGCGAGCTGCCGAACGCCGCAGCGCTTGCCGCCTACAAGCGCCGGCTGCGCGGGTTTCGCGCACTGAGCCCGCGCATCCGCTCGATACTCGAACTGCTGCCCGCGAGCGCGCATCCGATGGACGT
>JALYJS010000333.1 GCA_030799345.1 Pseudomonadota bacterium
CGCATCAGCCTTCACCTTGCGGCGCGAGCAATGGCACGAAGTCGCGTTCCCAGGCTTCCATTGTGATCACGCCAATATGCTTGCGGAGCACCGTCCCATCCGCGCCGATCAGAAAAGTTTCGGGCGCGCCGTATACACCCCAGTCGATTGCCGTGCGGCCGTCGTGATCGAAGGCCACCGCGACGTACGGGTTGCCAAGCTGGTCAAGCCAGCGCAAGGCCAGCGCCCGGTCGTCGCGCCAGTTCAGTCCCACCATCGGCAGCCGGTTCTGGCGAGTGATCGCCATCAGCGCGTCGTGTTCGTCGCGACAGCCAGCGCACCAGGTGGCCCAGACGTTCAGCAGCCACGGCCGGCCTGAGAAGTGGGCCGAGCCGACCTGCCGGGCCGGGTCGCCCAGCGACTCGAGCGCAAACGCCGGGGCTGGCTTGCCGACCAGCGGTGACTGTATTTCACCGGGCTTGAGCTGAAGACCAATGAAGAAAAACACCACCAGTCCGGCAAACACGATCGCAGGCAGGATGAAGCGCAGCGGTACTCTCATTGCGCCCGCGCCGTTGCAGTGGATGCCGCGGCCGCCGACCTTGCCTCGGCGCTGCGACGGTAGCGCCGGTCGAGCGCCGCCAGGCCGCCGCCGAGTGCAATCAGCAGCGCGCCCAGCCAGATGTACCGGATCAGCGGCTTGTACTGCAGGCGCAGGCTCCACCGGCCCTGGCCCAGATCGTCGCCCAGCGCCGCAAAGAGATCCCTCGCAGCGCCGACTTCAATGCCAGCCTCCGTCATTGGATTCCCGCCGGAGTTGTACTGGCGTCGTTGCGGACGCAACGTCGCGATCGCCTCGCCTGCCCGGGAGACCACGACATCCGCCTCCACGCCGACGAAGTTCGGGCCCTGCACGTCCCGCAACGCAGTCAGGCGAAAATCATAACCCCCGACTGTTGCCGCGTCGCCAATAGCAAGCGCCACGTCGGTTTCCACCTTGAAAGACTGCACGCCGGTAATGCCGAGCGTCGTCAGGCCAAGCCCGAAATGGGCGATGACCATTCCGAGCACCGCGCCTGGGATGGGCAGGCGGGCGCGCAGGCGCGCGACAGGAATGGCGATCGACGTCGCCATCACCCACAGCGAAAGGGCAAAGCCGATCGTCGTCAGCGGCCGGATCTCCCCGTAGGCGGCGGCGCCGATGATGAGTGCGGCGGCAAGCGCGGACACAGCGATGATAAGCAGGCGGTTGCGCGCGCTGCCGAGCAGGCCGCGTTTCCACGCCGCATGCATGCCGACCCCGACCAGCGCAAGCAGCGGCAGCATCGGCACGAGGAAAACGATTTCGAAATACGGTGGGCCGACCGAAATCTTGCCGAGCTCCAGCGCATCCATGAACAGCGGATACAGCGTGCCGAGCAGGATCAGGCCGAGCGCCGCGATCAAAAACACATTGTTAAACAGCAAAAAGGATTCGCGCGATGTGGCCTCAAATCCGGCGGCGGATTTCATCTTCGGGGCGCGCAATGCATAGAGCAGCAACGCGCCGCCGACCACTGCTGTCAGGAATCCCAGGATAAAGATTCCGCGCGCCGGGTCGGTCGCGAATGCGTGCACCGAGATCAGCACGCCGGAGCGCACCAGAAAAGTGCCGAGCAGCGATAGCGAGAATGCGGATACAGCGAGCAGCAGCGTCCAGCTCTTGAACAGTCCGCGCTTCTCGGTCACCGCCAGCGAATGGATCAGCGCCGTTCCTGCGAGCCACGGCATGAATGAGGCATTTTCTACCGGATCCCAGAACCACCAGCCACCCCAGCCCAGCTCGTAATAGGCCCACCAGCTGCCCAGGGCGATTCCAACGGTGAGGAAGAGCCACGCAGCAAGCGTCCAGGGCCGGGTCCAGCGCGCCCAGGCGGCATCCAGACGTCCCTCAAGCAGCGTGGCGCAGGCAAACGCAAAGGCGACTGCGAACCCGACGTAGCCCAGGTACAGGATCGGCGGATGCACGGTCAACGCAAAATCCTGAAGAAGCGGATTCAGGTCCTGCCCGTCCGCGGCCGCGGGTACGAGGCGCTCGAAAGGATTCGAGGTCGTCAGCATGAAGAGCTGGAAACCGATGCTGATCAGTCCCAGGATGCCGACGACCCGGCTCCGGAATGGCGCGTCCAGGCTGGTGCTGAAGGCCGTGACCGCGAGGGACCAGGCGGCGAGGCATAGCGCCCACAGTAGTAGCGAGCCTTCGTGACCGCCCCAGACCGCGGCGACACGAAAGTACAACGGCAGCTCCGAGTTCGAGTTCATCGCGACATAGAGCACGGAAAAGTCGCGTTGCACGAACGCCTGGACCAGGGCAGCGAAGGCGACCGCCACGAATACGAACTGACCGACCACCGCCGAACGGCCGGCTGCCATCCAGCCGGCATGGTTGCGTGCGGCGCCACCGAGGCCAAATACGGACTGCGCGATGGCGAGCAGGAGCGCCAGGATCAACGCGAAGTGCCCGATCTCCGGAATCATGTGGTCGGTCGCGACGGAGTCGGCAGGTGCAGCGATTCGGCGACTTCCGGCGGCATGTAGTTTTCGTCATGCTTCGCGAGGACTTCGTTTGCGACGAATTCCCCGGAATCCGTCAGGCGTCCATGGGCGATGACGCCCTGCCCTTCGCGGAACAGGTCGGGCAGCAGCCCTTCATAGTTGACCGGGACGGATTCCCGGTAGTCCGTGACCACAAACCGGATCTTCAAGGTGCCCTCGGTGCGCTGCACGCTGCCTTCCGTAACCATGCCGCCGATCCTGAACATCCGGTCTGTCGGTGCCTCGCCGGCATGAACCTGCGTGGGGTTATAGAAATAAAGCAGGTTGTCTTCGAAGGCGAGCATCGCGAGCGTGGTGGCAGCGGCGACACCTGCAACGATTGCGGTGACGGCGAGCAGACGCTTGCGGCGAGGTGTCATGTGCGCTCCCGGCGGGCTTCAAGTCGGCGCAGCGCCTGCCGGCTGGCTTCGGCGTGCAGCCGCCGTGCTGCGACGATATTCCAGATCAGTACCGCGATGACCAGCCCGAAACACGGCCAGACATAGGGGCCATATCCACCCATCGTCAGAAACTCGGTCAGGATCATGCGGCAAGTTCCGTTCTCAGCCAGGAGGCATCGCGTTCGCGGCGCAGGATTTCCGCCCGCAATCGCGTCATCAATATGGCGAAATAATAAAACGTAAAGCCCGCCAGCATCACCAGCAGCGGCCAGAGCATGTCGCCGGTGATCGAGGGCGCGCCGAACTTGGTTATTGTCGCGCCCTGGTGCAGCGTATTCCACCAATAGACGGAGAAGTGAATGATCGGCAGGTTGACGACGCCGACGATCGCCAGCACGGCCGCTGCCCGGTCCGCGCGGTCCCGGTCTTCAATGGATGCGCGCAATGCGATCAGGCCGACGTAGAGGAATAACAGGATCAGCTCCGACGTCAGCCTGGCATCCCAGACCCACCAGGTGCCCCACATCGGTTTGCCCCATATCGAGCCGGTCGCAAGCGCCAGGAACGTGAACCACGCGCCGACCGGCGCGGAGGCAGCCGCAACGCCGTGGGCCAGCTTGATGCGCCAGATCAGCCCGATGGCGGCCGCAATGGCGGTCGTCCCGTAGATGAACATGGACATCCAGGCGCTCGGGGCGTGCACGTAAAGGATACGGAACCCGTCTCCCTGCTGGTAATCGGCCGGCGCCATTACCAGCCCGCCGAACAGGCCCACGAGGATCAGCACCAGGGCCGGCCATGCGAACCACGGCGTTAGCCGGCCGGTGATGCGATAGGCATGCGGTGGCGAAGACATCCTGTGCAGCCAGGTCCAGTTCATCGCATTACTCCGCGCTGATTCGAAGCGCGGCCGCGGCCGCGAAAGGTGCGAGTGTCACGGCCAGCACGAGCATGGCGGCCAGTAACAGCAGCGGCCCGCGTGCCGAGTCCCCCTGAATCGCCATGTCGATCGCGCGTGCACCGAATATCAATGCGGGCATCACGAGCGGAAGCACGAGCAGTGACAGCAGCATGCTGCCGCGCCGCAGGCCGAGCGTCAGCGCCGCCCCGATTGCGCCGACCGCGCTCAGTATGCCGGTACCCAGGCCCAGCGACAGCATCACTGTGCCTGTTGCGCCCGCCGGCACGCCAAAAGTGGTTGCGAGCAAAGGCGAGACCAGCACCAGTGGCAGTCCGCTGATAGTCCAATGCGCTGCAATCTTTGCGGTAGCCAGGAG
>JALYJS010000070.1 GCA_030799345.1 Pseudomonadota bacterium
GAGGTGCCGGTCGCGATCTCGAAGGCGATGCAGCAGGCGCGCAAGAACATGACCAACGTGCCGATCACGCACGCGACGCTGCGTTACGCGATCCAGGGCCGGCATGGCACGACGCGTGTGTACATGCAGCCGGCCTCGGACGGCACCGGCGTGATCGCCGGCGGCGGCATGCGCGCGGTGTTCGAGTGCGCGGGCGTCAGGAACGTGCTCGCAAAGAGTTATGGCTCGCGCAATCCGATCAACGTCGTGCGCGCGACCTTCGACGCGTTCGAGCGCATGGTTTCGCCGGACCGCATTGCGGCGAAGCGCGGCAAGACACTGCAAGAGATCACGAGCTGATGACGACGAGCAACAAGGACAGGATCAAGGTCACGCTGAACCGTAGCGTGCACGGGCAGCTGCACAACATCCGCGCCTCGGTCTACGGGCTGGGGCTCCGGCGCATCCGCGACACGCGGATCGTCGAGGACACGCGCGAGGTGCGCGGCATGGTCAAGGTTGCGCAGCACCTCATCAGCGTCGAGAAGGCCTGAAGGAGCGATCGAGATGCGACTCAACACATTGAAGCCGGGGCCGGGCAGCAAGCGTGCGCGCCTGCGTGTCGGTCGCGGCGCGTCCGCCGGCCAGGGTAAAACCTGCGGCAAGGGCGGCAAGGGCCAGAAGGCGCGCAAGGGCGGCTACCACAAGGTCGGCTTCGAGGGCGGCCAGGTGCCGCTGCAGCGCCGCCTGCCGAAGGTGGGCTTCCGTTCGGCGATGCACGCGACCCGCGCCGAGGTCACGCTGACCGATCTGCTGAAGGTCAAGGCCGACCTGATCGACCTCGCCGCGCTGATCGAGGCTTCCGTCGTGCCGGCCAGGACCGAGCGCGCCAAGGTCATCCTGTCGGGCGAGATCACGCGCGCCGTCACGCTGCAGGGTCCGTCCGTGGTGCCGACCAAAGGCGCGCGCGCGGCCATCGAGAAGGCGGGCGGGAAAATCAGCTGATGGCGACCACGGCAGGCAATGCGGCTCTCGCAATCGGTGAAGTCACGCGCTTCAGCGAGATGCGCCGTCGCCTGCTGTTCCTGCTCGGGGCGCTGATCGTCTACCGCATCGGCACCTTTGTGCCGGTGCCCGGCATCGACCCGGTCGCGCTCGCGCGGCTGTTCGACAGCCAGGAAGGCACGATCCTCGGCCTGTTCAACATGTTCTCCGGCGGCGCGCTCGAGCGCCTGTCGATCTTCGCGATGGGCGTCATGCCCTACATTTCCGCGTCGATCATCATGCAGATGATGGCCGTGGTGGTGCCGTCGATGGCGGCCATCAAGAAGGAAGGTGAATCGGGCCGGCGCAAGATCACTCAGTGGACGCGCTACTTCACAGTCGTGCTCGCCGGATTCCAGGGCTTCGCCGCGGCGATCGCGTTCCAGAACCAGGGCGTCGTGATCTTCCCGGGCACCTGGTCGTTCGTGGTGCCGGCCGTCATGACGCTGACCGCGGGAACCATGTTCCTGATGTGGCTCGGCGAGCAGATCACCGAGCGCGGCATCGGCAACGGCATCTCGATGCTGATCCTCGCGGGCATCATCTCGGGCCTGCCGTCGGCGATCGGCGGCACCTTCCAGCAGGTGAACAGCGGCGAAATGAATCCCGCGTTCGCGATCATCCTGCTGATCCTGATCGGCGCAGTCACCGCGTTCTGCGTGTTCGTCGAGAGCGGGCAGCGCCGCATACCGGTCAATTACGCGAAGCGCCAGGTCGGCCGGCGCATGTATGCGGGACAGACCAGCCACCTGCCGTTCAAGCTCAACATGTCGGGCGTGATCCCGCCGATCTTCGCCTCGTCGCTGCTGCTGTTCCCCGCGACGCTCGCGAGCTTCTTCGGTACCAGCGAGACCGGGAGCTGGCTGCAGACGGTGGCCGCGGCGCTCGGCTGGGGCCAGCCGCTGCATCTCCTGATCTACGGCGGCCTGATCATCTTCTTCTGCTTCTTCTACACCGCGCTCGTGTTCAATTCGCGCGAGACGGCCGATAACCTGAAGAAGGGCGGGGCGTTCATACCCGGCATCCGGCCCGGCCAGCAGACCGGCGAGTACATCGACAAGGTGCTGACGCGCCTGACCGTCTGGGGCGCGCTGTACGTGACGCTCGTCTGCCTGCTGCCCGAGATCCTGATGTCGTACGGCCGCGTGCCGTTCTACTTCGGCGGCACGTCGCTCCTGATCATGGTCGTGGTCGTGATGGATTTCGTGGCCCAGCTGAACGCACACATGATGTCGCACCAGTACGAGGGCCTGATGAAGAAGGCGAACCTGCGCGGGTTCGGCGGCAAGAGGGGTTCGTGAGATGAAGGTTCGTCCATCGGTCAGGAAAATCTGCAAGAACTGCAAGATCGTGCGGCGCAAGGGCGTCGTGCGGGTGATCTGTTCCTCCGACGCCCGCCACAAGCAGCGTCAAGGTTGAGGAAAGTGGCTTTTTCACGTAAACTGCCGTGTTTTTCGCGGCTCGGGGACCAATAGCCATGGCGCGTATTGCCGGCATCAATATTCCGGTCAACAAGCACATCTGGGTGGGGCTGATGCACATCTATGGCATCGGCCGCTCGCGTGCCCTGTCGGTCTGCAAGACCGCGGGCATCGAGCCGTCCACGCGGGTGCGCGACCTGACCGAACCCGAGGTGAATGCGCTCCGGGCCCAGGTCACGCGCTTCATGGTCGAGGGCGACCTGCGCCGCGAGAATTCGATGAGCCTGAAGCGGCTGATGGACCTCGGTTGCTACCGGGGCATCCGTCACCGCAAGGGCCTGCCGGCGCGCGGGCAGCGCACGCGCACTAATGCGCGCACCCGTAAGGGCCCGCGCCGCGCGGCGATCAAGACCAACGTACAGGCGGGCAAGGTTTGATGAGCGAACAGAAAGCCGATACGGCTGCCGAAGCAAAGACCGAAGCGAAGACAGAAGCGAAGGCGGATACCGCCGCCACGCCGAAGGCGCGCAAGAAGTCGAAGCGCCAGGTGTCCGACGGCGTCGCGCACATCCACGCCTCGTTCAATAACACGATCGTCACGATCACCGACCGGCAGGGCAACACGCTCGCCTGGGCGACGTCGGGCGGTTCCGGATTCCGCGGCTCGCGCAAGAGCACGCCATTCGCCGCGCAGGTCGCGGCCGAGAAGGCGGGCGTCGCGGCCCAGGAATACGGCCTGCGCACCGTCGAGGTGCGCGTGCGCGGTCCGGGGCCCGGTCGTGAATCCGCGGTGCGTGCCCTGAACGGCTGCGGCCTGAAGGTCACGAGCATCGAAGACGTGACGCCGATTCCGCATAACGGTTGCCGCCCGCCCAAAAAGCGG
>JALYJS010000350.1 GCA_030799345.1 Pseudomonadota bacterium
TTCGTAGTCTGCCGGGCCAGACTACGAAAGTACGACCCGGCACCACTAGAATGGCAGCATGACGCCGGATGAGATCAGACAGCAGATCGAGGCTGCCCTGCCGGGCGCGACGGTCGACGTACGTTCCGGAGACAACGTGCATTTCGAGGCGCTCGTGATTGCACCGCAGTTCGAGGGCGCGCGCACGCTCGCGCGCCACCAGCTCGTCTATCGCGCGCTCGGTGCCGCGGTCGGCCGCGAGATCCATGCGCTGTCGCTCGATACGCCGACGCCCGGCGAATGGGCCGAGCGCAAGCCCGGCTGAAGGAACGCGATCCTGGACAAGCTGCAGATCACCGGTGGCGCCCGCCTCGACGGCGACGTTCGCGCGTCCGGCGCGAAGAATGCGGCGTTGCCGATCCTGGCGGCGGGGCTGCTCGGCGATGCGCCGGTCACGATTGGCAACGTGCCCCACCTGCATGACGTGACGACCATGATCGGCTTGCTCGGCAGCATGGGCGTCCGCGTGACGGTCGGCGACCGCATGCGCGTCGAAGTCGATGCTCGCAGCCTGTCCGCGCCGGTCGCACCTTACGACCTGGTCAAGACCATGCGAGCGTCGATTCTGGTGCTCGGCCCGCTGGTTGCGCGGTATGGCGAGGCGCGCGTGTCGCTTCCGGGCGGATGCGCGATCGGTGCAAGGCCGGTCAATCTGCACATCGCGGGGCTCGAGGCGATGGGCGCGGCAATCTCGATGGAGGCCGGCTACATCCAAGCAAAGGCAAGCCGCCTGAAGGGCACGCGGATCGTTTTCGACACAGTGACCGTCACCGGCACCGAGAACCTGATGATGGCGGCGACGCTCGCGGAGGGCTGCACCGTCCTCGAAAATGCCGCACGCGAACCCGAAGTCGTCGATCTCGCGGCGTTTTTGAACGCGATGGGTGCCCGGGTCAGCGGCGCGGGAACCGACACGATCGAGGTCGTCGGCCGCGACCGGATCGGCGGCTGCGAATACGACGTGCTGCCGGACCGGATCGAGACCGGGACCTTCCTGGTTGCGGGCGCGATCACCGGCGGCCGCGTACGTGTCGAGAAAGCCCGGCCCGCGCATCTCGATGCGGTACTGCTGAAACTGCGGGAAGCCGGCGCCGATATCGAGTCCGGCGAAGACTGGGTGCAGGTGGACATGCAGGGCCGACGGCCGAAAGCCGTCGATATCCGCACGGCGCCGCATCCCGGATTCCCGACCGACATGCAGGCTCAGTTCGCCGCGCTCGACTCGATCGCGGACGGCGTCGCAACCATCGTCGAGACGATTTTCGAGAACCGCTACATGCACATGCTGGAACTGCGCCGGCTCGGAGCCGACATCCGCATCGAAGGCCATACGGCGATCATTCAAGGCGTGCCGCAGCTCTCCGGCGCGCCGGTGATGGCGACCGACCTGCGCGCTTCAGCAAGCCTCGTGCTCGCGGGACTGGTCGCAGAGGGCACGACCGATGTGCAGCGGATCTACCACATCGACCGTGGCTACGAATGCATCGAGGAGAAGTTGCGCCAGCTCGGGGCGGTAATCCGGCGCGTGCCGGGTGCGCGCACCTAGGACGAGCGCGCGGCCGCCGCCTGCGGCGGCCGTTCGATGACCTCGATGCGCACCTTGTGTTCCTGCACCGAGTCCCCGACCGGTGGACCGCGCAGCAACCCGAGCCTCACGCCCTGACCCGGCTTCAGCATCGCGACGCGTGCCAGCAGGTCCTGTGCACCGCGCACCGCCGTGCCGTTGACCTCGGTGATGAAATCGCCGCGCGCGACGCCTTGCGCTGCGGCCGGGCTGTTCGGATAGACGGCGCGCACCAGCACGGCACCCTCCGGCAGGCCGAACTGCGCCGCGTCGCTCGGATTGAGGTCACCGGGCACGACGCCAATCCAGCCGCGCACGACGCGCCCGTCGCGCAGGATGGCATCCACCACGCCGCGCACCAGATCGACCGGTATCGCGAACCCGATGCCCTCGATGCCCGCCTGGCGGCCCGCGATGACGCTGTTGAGTCCGACCAGCCTGCCCGTGCCGTCCACCAGCGCGCCGCCGGAATTGCCGAAGTTGATCGCCGCATCGGTCTGGATGAAGTTCTCGAAGGTTGCGACACCGAGCCTGCCGCGCCCGGTCGCGCTGATGATGCCCTGCGTGACGGTGTGCTGGAGGCCGAGCGGATTGCCGATCGCGAGCACGGGATCGCCGACGCGCAGACGGTCTGAGCGGCCGATGGGCATGACCGGCAGGTTTCCGAGCTCGATCCGGAGGACGGCGAGATCGGTGTCGCGATCCACGCCGACCAGCGCCGCCGACGCTTCGCGCCCGTCGCGCAGCTGCACATTGATCTGCGCCGCCCGTTCGATCACGTGGAAGTTCGTGACGACATGGCCTTTGCCGTCGTAGATGACGCCCGAACCCAGGCTGCGCTCGACGCGTTCCCGGTAATCGGGCCACGCTTCGCCGAAAAACTGGCCCAGCTGCGGCGGCAGGGCCGGCACGTTCGATACCACCACGCGCCGCTCGGTGTAGATATTGACGACCGCCGGCGCAGCCTGATCGACGGCATCGGCAAAACTGAGCATGACCGGCGGCGGAACGGCTACGGATTCCGGTTTGTCCGCCGCCGGCGGTGCCACCGCCGCGACCGGCGCGGGTTCCGCCGTTTCCGGAACCGCGTCCGAATCCCCGGGCGCCGGCCACAACCACACGATGGCAACTGCCGCGACCAGGCCGAGCGCCACCCACGACGCGACCCAGCGCAGCCATCCCGGAATCCTCGTCATGCGGCGACCCGTCTTACCGGCGTTGCAATGCCCGCGTGTATAATGCGTCAAATTCCTGCGGCGAACTAAAACAGACGATGGGCGAACCAATTGACCGCGGCCGGCGCCAGCTTCTGACTGCGGCGACCGCCCTGACCGGCGCGGTAGGCGTCGCATTCGCGGCCGTTCCATTCCTCGCTTCATGGAAGCCGAGCGCGCGCGCCAAGGCTATGGGCGCCCCCGTTGAAATCGACATCAGCAAGCTCGAGCCGGGCGGGATGCTCAAGATTGAATGGCGTGGCAAGCCCGTGTGGGTCGTGCGCCGCACACCGGAGATGATCGAGCGTCTCGCGGCCGTCGAACCGTTGCTCGCCGACCCCCGTTCCGAGAACTCCAAGCAGCCGGAATACGCGCAAAACGACGCGCGGGCGGTCAATCCCGAATATTTCGTCGTGCTCGGCGTCTGCACCCATCTGGGTTGCGCGCCGATGAGCCGGTTTGTGCAGGGCGATGCCGAACTGACGACGTCTGCACCGGGCGACTGGCCCGGCGGATTCTACTGCCCCTGCCATGGCTCGAAGTTCGACCTGTCGGGCCGCGTATGGCGCGGCGTGCCGGCGCCCACCAACCTCGAAGTGCCGCCGTACACGTTCGCCGACAGCGGCCATATCGTCATCGGCCTCGACCAGTCGAGGGTTTCCTGATGGCCGCGGATCCGGCGCCGGCCGGAGACGGCAGGCTCGCGCGTCTCGGCGCGTGGATCGACGAGCGTTTTCCGATGACGTCGCTCTGGAAAGAGCACGTGTCGGAATACTATGCACCGAAGAATTTCAACACCTGGTATTACTTCGGCTCGATCGCGCTGTTCGTGCTGGTGCTGCAGATCGTCACGGGCATCTTCCTGACGATGAGCTACAAGCCGGATGCCACCCTGGCCTTTGGCTCAGTCGAATACATCATGCGCGACGTCGAATGGGGCTGGCTGATCCGCTACCTGCATTCGACCGGCGCCTCGGCGTTTTTCGTCGTGGTCTACCTCCACATGTTCCGGGCGCTCCTGTACGGCTCGCACCGGAGGCCGCGCGAACTGCTGTGGATCTTCGGCATGCTGATCTACCTCGCGCTGATGGCGGAGGCCTTCATGGGCTACCTGCTGCCCTGGGGCAACATGTCCTACTGGGGTGCGCAGGTGATTGTCTCGTTGTTCGGATCCTTCCCGTTGATCGGCGATGCACTGGTCGAGTGGATCCGCGGCGACTATTTCATTTCCGACATCACGCTGAACCGCTTCTTTGCGCTGCACGTGGTTGCCTTGCCGCTGGTGCTCATCTTCCTGGTCGTCGCGCACATCCTGGCGCTGCACGAGGTCGGTTCCAACAACCCCGACGGCATCGAGATCAAGAAGACCAAGGGGGCGGACGGCATTCCGCTGGACGGGATTCCGTTCCACCCTTATTACACGGTCAAGGATATCTATGGCCTCGGCGTGTTTCTCGTGCTGTTCGCCGCCGTCGTGTTCTTCGCCCCGGAAATGGGCGGACTGTTCCTGGAAGCACCGAATTTCGAGCCGGCGAATGCGCTGCTGACTCCCGAGCACATCGCGCCGGTGTGGTACTTCACGCCGTACTACGCGATGTTGCGCGCGGTGCCCGCATTCGCGGGCACGCAGGTCTGGGGCGTGCTCGTCATGTTCGGCGCGATCGTAGTGCTCTTCTTCGTCCCGTGGCTGGACCGCGCGCCGGTCCGGTCGATTCGCTATCGCGGGCCGATGTACAAGGTTGCGTTGATGCTGTTCGCCGCGAACTTCATCATGCTGGGCTATTGCGGCCTGATGCCCGTCGCGGAGCCGTTCAAGACCCTGTCGGTGGTCGGCACGATCTACTATTTCCTGTTCTTCCTGCTGATGCCCTGGTACTCGCGCATCGACAGCTACCGGCCCGAGCCAGACCGGGTGACATCGTGAGGCGGCAGCGGTTCGTGGTCGGGGCGCTCGCACTGGTCGCCGCGTCCCTCGCGCAGGCGGCGACGGCCGGCTGGCCGTTGCAGGATGCACGGACCGACGTCGGCAGCCTGTACTCGCTGCAGCGTGGCGCGCGCAATTACGTCAATTACTGCCTCGGCTGTCACGGTGCGAAGTACATGCGCTACAGCCAGCTGGCGGATGACCTCGCGCTGACCGAGGACGAGCTGCGCGAC
>JALYJS010000365.1 GCA_030799345.1 Pseudomonadota bacterium
GAATAGCCCAGCGGCCCGTCAACGATGAACCGAACGGCCAGATAATAAATTGCGGCACTCGCGACGCTGAGCCCGAGCATGCGCGCCGCACGATGCATGGCGCGCGCGGCATACGGCGCCAGAACCAGCGCGCCGAACACGAGGCCAATGAGATGGAACGGCCACTGGAATCCGAACACCGCGCCGGACCAGTAGTAATGCCGCGCCAGCACGACGATCAGCCAGTAACCGCCGACGGACAGCAGGGCGAGCGTGAGCTTGCCGGACAGGTTCAGTGCGGGAAAACTGGTGCCGGTGGAGGGACTTGAACCCCCGACCTCTCGCTTACGAAGCGACTGCTCTACCAACTGAGCTACACCGGCGAAGGGCGCGCAGTATAGGCAAGGGCCGGTCGGCGGGCAAACGCCTGCCCTAGCCCTGCTTGCGGACCCGGATCACGACTTCGACGGAGACCGACTCGGTACCCGGCGGCAAAGGTGGAAGGCGCGAAAACTCCACCGTGCCGGGCGGGACATCGATCAGTTCGCCGGTGTCCTCCACATGGAAATGATGATGCGGCTGCACGTTGGAATCGAACTGGCCGCATTCGGGATCCACATTCAGCGCTTTCAGCAGACCCCTGGCGGCGAACAGGTTCAGCGTGTTGTAAACGGTCGCCTTCGACACGCGGGCACCTTCCCTGCCTAGTGCCTGGAGCACCTGCTCGGCAGTCAGATGCTGGTCGCGGGAGAAAAGCAGTTCGGCGATGCGGACGCGCTGCGCGGTCGGCTGCACGCCGTGGGCTGACAGCATCGATTGAATGCGCTTGCGCGGGTCCTGGCCGGATGGTTTGGCAGCATCCATGGTTCGGGAATATACGCTCTGCGGGAAATCCGCTCAAACGCGACGGATAAACAGCGGGGCGAGCTCGTGAGGGCGGGCTAGCCTCGCCGCATGCTTGACAGAATCTCCGGATCCCGCGGCGTGACCCTGGTCGAACTGCTGGTCGTCCTCGGCATCGTCGCGATCATTGCCGGATTCACGGCTCCCCTCTTCACCGGCCTGCTGCTCGACAGCCGCCGGACGGCGGCCGTCACGACGACTTTGCACGGCGTCAATCTCGCGCGCCAGCTCGCGGCGGTCCGCGGCGAGGCCATCCGGCTCTGTGGCAGCCGCGATGCGCGGCAGTGTTCCGGCGTCACGGACTGGTCGAGCGGTTTGCTCGTGGCGGATACGCGGGACTCGCTTCATCGCAGCCTGCCGCTACCGGGCGTCTCCGGCGCATCGGCGATCCGCGCGAATCGTCAGGACGTGATCTTCGAGGGTGGAACCGGGTTTGCAACGCCCGCGACGCTCACCATCTGCGACCGGCGCGGCGGCTCGTCAGCGCGGGCGATCATCATCAGCCGCAGCGGCCGGCCGCGCGTCAGCGGGCGCGATGCTGGCGACGGGCACATCACATGCTGAACCGCGGCACCGCTTCCGGATTCTCGTTGATAGAGGCGCTGGTTGCCCTGGCGCTGCTGCTGGCCGGCATCGCGGGCGGGAGCCTGCTGCTGCTGCAGTGTGTCCAGTATGAGCGCGAATCGGCAAATCGCCGGGCGGCGTTACGCTTCGCAGGTTCGCTCGCCGAGGAACTGCGTGCGCTACGGCGCGACGACGGCGAACCCCTGCCCGCGGACACCGCGGCGATCGTGGCCTGGATTGCTGGTGTCGGTTCGGTGCTCCCAGTCGGCAGCCAGGCCCGGGTGGAAGCGGCTGGCGCGCAGCCCGCTCGCTACACGATCGTCATCGAATGGCCGGTCGCCGGCCAAGGGGCGCAGAGCCTGCGCCTGCCGGTGACGACATGAACCGGTCGTCGGGAATCACGCTGGTCGAAGTGATGATCGCGATGCTGCTCGTGCTCGTCGTCAGCGCCGGGGCGCTCGCGTTCATGGCACGCGGTCGCGACGCGCATCGCGCCGGCGAATCGCTCGCCCGCCTCGAGGAGACGCTGGATGCGGCATTTGTACTCCTGGTCGACGAGGTTCTCGTCTCTGGTTACCTCGGGCTGGCGCCGCCTGGAACAGCGGTAGCCGGCGCTACGCCAGTTGGCACGATGGAACCGCCCGGACTCGAGGTGGCCGGCACCTGCGGCCCATCGCTTGCGCACGACATCGGGCGCCCGATCACGGCTGCCGATGGCGCCTATCTCGCGATGCCGGGAATCCCGATCGGATGCCGCGCGAGCCCAGGCGGTCGTCTGCAAGCCGGCGCGGACACCTTGATCATCCGCCGCGCCAGCGGTGAAGCCGTCACTCCCGTCACCGGGCGGTTGCAGCTCGAGACGAACCTGCGCGCCGTAGCGCTGCGCGCCGACGGCGTCAGCCAGTTGGGCCCGGCCACGCGCTGGCATGACCTCGAGGTCGGTGTCTATTACGTCAGTGCCGATTCGACCGGCCGAGTCGGGTTTCCCTCGCTGCGGCGCAAGCGCCTGGTGGGTGGCGCGCGCCCGGCATTCCAGGACGAAGAACTCGTCAGTGGCATTTCCGACCTGCAGCTCGAGTTCGGGCTCGATGACGTGGCCGATCCCGATACTGCCGTCGATCGCTGGGCTGCCGCGCCCGTGGACGGGATCGTGCGTGCCTTACGCATCGAGCTCGAAGCGAGGAGCGATGTCGTCGAAGCCTCGCATCCGGGTGGTCGCCGCAAGCGCGTATCGCGGGTCATCGAACTGCGAAATGGCGGACAGGGAATATGATACGCAGCGAACGCGGCGTCGCGCTCGTCGTAACACTCATCCTGTTGTCGGGACTCGGTGCGCTGGCGCTCGCCGCGGCCGCCGCGGCTGCGGCAGCGCTTGCCCTTTCCAGTCACCAGCAATCCGCGCAGAACGCCTTTCAGGCCGCCGAAGCCGGGATAGTCCAGTCACTGTCGCGCGCAGCCGTCGCGCGCAACGAAGGCTCGATCCCCATCACGCCATACCCGGAAAGCGGGAACCCGGCCGCGACATTACAGACAGTGACGACAGCCATGAGCGAACCGGGCGCATTGCCGTTCGGCTTCAGCATCGGCGAGAACCCGTATTCGTTTTCTGCCCGTCATTTCTTCATCGTCTCGGACGGTCGCGCCGGACGCGGCACGCACATCCGCCTCGAACAGGGTTTCTATCTCGTGGAGCCTTCCGTTTGAACAGCATGCCCCGCCTGCGAGCCATGGCGCTATCGTGCGTGTGTGCCGTCATCGCCTTGTCGGCCGGCGCGGACTCCGACGAGGCGTCCATCGCGCGCGCCACATTGCCGGAGGGACTGCAGCCGCTTCTGGCCCTTATCGTCGACACGTCGGCTGCAGCCGGCAGAGCGCTTCACGTGCGCGAACCTTATGATGCGGCACGGGACTACGGAACGGCGCTTTCTGCCGAGGGCGCTTGCGATCCGGTGCTCCTCTACTGGCGACGTGGCGCCGGAGCGGCGCCGGATTGCCGAACGCAGTCAGGCCTGCTCGCGTTTCCCGCAGACGGTACTCGCGGGTTTCAGTGCGAGTCGGCTCGCGCCGCACTCGACGGCAGCGGGTTCTACATCGCCTCGCGCGCGGCGCAGCGACGGGCAACAGCCGACGGCGGCGGCTGGGATGCGCTTCGGGTTACTGACGACGGTGCGGTCGAATGCCGCGCCGATGCCCAGGCTGCGGTTGAGTGGGATCGGGCACCGCTTGCCGATCCCTACATCTTCTATACCGGGAACTTCCTGAACTGGCTGCTCGCCTCCCTGCCGACGGTGGAGCAGCCGATTGCCGCACACGTCACGACGAATCTCGCGACCACGCTGCGGTCCACCGATGAGG
>JALYJS010000377.1 GCA_030799345.1 Pseudomonadota bacterium
GAGTCCGGTTTTTCACGAACGCCGTGGATACCCAAACGGATGGCTTCGATGTCGTGGCGGATTACAGTTTTGACCTCGGCAGCGGCAGCCTCGCGCTCAGCGCGGCATACAGCAAGACCGACACGGAAGTGACGAATGTCGATCCAAACCCACCCGTGCTGGATTCACTCGGCGTCGGCGCAGTGCTGTTCGGCGTCGAGGAGCGCAACACGCTGGAAACCGCCTCACCGGATGACAAACTGATCCTGACGGCGCATTGGACCAGCGAGCGGTGGTCGATCCTGGGGCGGGCGACGCGATGGGGTGAGGCGACCCGTGTGTTCAATTTTGGTGGCGGATTCGAGCCTGAGCAGACCTACGGTTCCGAGGTAGGCGTCGACGTCGATGTGGAATTCGCCGTCACTCCGCGGTTCGCGATCGCGGTCGGCGCCAACAACGTGCTGGATGAATACCCGGACCTGTCCAGCGCGGATATCAATTACTTCGGCAATCTGCCCTACGATGTACTGCAGCCGGTCACCTTCAATGGCGCCTTCTACTACCTGAGGACAACTTTCAGTTTCTGAACCTGGAAACGTGCTGATGAACCCGCGCCGGGCCAGGGGGCTGGTCTGGGCGCTGGCGATGGTGCCGCCGATGTAGGCCCTCACGAGTATCCCGTCTGCTGATTTGGCGAGCGCTGGCGCCGTTCTCAATCTGCTCGGTCGGCGGCCTGACCAAACTGTGGAAGACACATCACAGCCTCGGCGCAGTCTCTTTTTGATTTTCCTCGCGCCCAGCTTTGCATTCTTCGGCGAACCCAACTATCAGCGCTGGCGCTGGCTGCATCGGCTTGCCGCAGTGGCCGTTATTGCCGCGCTGGTACACACATTTCTGCTCGCGCGCACGATTCCGCCACCCGCCAGCGCCATCATCTGGTTGTTACTGGCGGCGGGCGCGATCGCATCGGTCGCATACCGGCTGGTGTTCTCGCAGCGTGTCGGGCGATTGCCGTACTCCGTGGAAAGCATCGCGGCCCCGGCCGGTAACGTCGTCGAGCTGACATTGCGCCCGATCGGACGGCATCCTATGACAAGTCATTGGCAGCCGGTTACCGCGAAGAGCATCCCTACACGCTGACGTCGGCTCCGGGCGAGCCTGCGCTGCGCGTAGCGATCAAAGACCTCGGCGATGCCACGAATGCGATGCAATCGATCGTGACCACAGCCCGGCCGCCTGGGCTAGCCTCGACCAGTACGCGATCGGCGTGCTGGAAAGCGACTAGCGGACGCGTAAACAATCGCGTGTGGACCCGTAAGGACGAACCCAGTACCATTCCGCCTCTTTTCGGGCGCGTAGCTCAGCGGTAGAGCACTACCTTGACATGGTAGGGGTCACAGGTTCGATCCCTGTCGCGCCCACCAATCACCTTCAGAGACATAGTGACTCGTTCTGACGACACGGTTTCACCACGCGGGCGTAAACTCGGATGGCCATGCTAGAGGCCATACGCCGATCTGGTAAGCGTCCATGTGTGTTGTGGGGAACCGCCTTGATGACTCTGTTGCTTGCCGGAGTGGGACAGGCGGACGACGAAAACGTCCCCGACGGGTTGGATTCTGATGTGCCACGCAGGCCGCTGGACTTGCTGCTGACTCGGGAAGAACTGCGGGCGATTGTTCATCGCTATGAGATCAGAACCGGCGAAGTTCTCACCGCCCCGATCGACGAGGACGAAGTTGTCGTAACAGGAACCCGCGAGCTCGCGCCGATGCGCGATGCGAGTCAGGACATGTGGGGAGGAGTCGCCGCACCTTTCTGGGCGCTGATGAACCCAAGAGACGCGTGGCGGATTTTTGTTCCAGTTCCGCCTAAGGGCGCGCCAAAGGAAGCCGAACGATGATTTCAAGGCTGCTGTTCTGGTCGATCCTGGCGATTGGGCTGCTGAGTGCGGTCTTTGTGGCCGGCCTGTACTCTGGCGCCACGAAAAACGAGGCCTTTGCGCTGTACCGCGATCTGCGCACGAAGACCCGCGTTGCAGTCAGGACCGTGATGAACGAGGCGCCCGTTTTAGTACGTGCCCGGCCTGAATGGCATCTGCAGCCGGCACGCCATGCGGGCAGTGGGGTCACGATCAACGAGACGCAGGATAACGATCTTGTCCTGTTGGCCGGGTTTTTCGACGACAGCAACGAGCTGCGGCTGATCCGGCGGGACGGCTCGATAGTTGCGCGTTGGCCGGTCGCATTTTCTGAGATCTTCACCGACACCCGGCATATTCAAGAGCCGCCTGCCACCGACTGGAACATCGATACTCATGGTGCCTTGATCCAGCCGGACGGTTCGGTGGTGTTCGTTTTTGAGTATATGGGATTAGTCAAACTGGATCGCTGCGGCCAGCTCGAATGGAAAGTGGCGACGCCGGCTCATCATTCCGTTGAACGGGCCGAATCGGGCGGCTATTGGGTTCCGGGCCGTAAATACGTACTCGAAGAGGCGACGAGCAGGTTTCCACCATTCACCGTGCCGTACTCCGAGGATACGGTTCTCAGGATCTCGCCCGACGGGAAAGTTCTCGAGGAGCGCTCGCTCGTCGAACTGTTCTATCGGGCCGGCAAGGAAGCCTGGCTGACGGTGAGGCCGGGCACCGAGCCGAACCAAAACATGGACGGCGAGATACTGCACCTCAACAAAGTGGCAGAGCTCGACTCCGTTAGGGCGGCGAATTTCCCGATGTTCGCTGCTGGCGATCTGCTGCTGTCGATACGTGGACTAAACATGATCCTTGTGACCGACCCAGCACTTCAGCGGATCAAGTGGTGGCGCGTGGGACCC
>JALYJS010000421.1 GCA_030799345.1 Pseudomonadota bacterium
GCTGAAGGCTGCGCACCAGGTCATCCCCGGCCCCTGGCCAGGCGATCGGCAGGCCGCGCCGCGCCGCGCTCGACTCGAAGCGCGATTTTTCCTCACTGTCGCTGCCGGCATGGATCAGCGCGCGGCGGCCACTGCCGCGATCGAAGGCGAGCCAGACCAGAGTCACCGGCCGCTCGCTGGCCCAGAATGCGAGTCCGGCGGAATCGATTGCATTCTCGATCGCCTGGCCGTCGTAAGTGACCGTCAGCTGGTTGCCGGCCGCGCGCCGGAAACTGACGACGTAACGCGAAGCTTCGGCGACCAGCGGCGAGAGGTTGGAGAGCTCCGGGGCGTCCTGGCGGCCCGTCACGCGGATCAGGATGTCGCGCATGCCCTCCCGGAATGCGGTCTCGTTCTGTCCGGCGTAAGGCACCGTCACGGTGTACAGGTCGCCCGGAGACTGGGCCCGGGCCGGTGCCGGAATCGCGGCGCAGGCGGCAAGCGCCAGCCAGCCGGCGGCAAGCCACGCTCGCACGAAGTCGGGATGTGCGCTCACGCTACAATAGTACACCGCCCGCCGGCCGGGCCCGTTCCACGAGCCTGTATCCCCCCGATGACACAAGGCCCCTCGCTGACTTATCGCGATGCCGGCGTCGACATCGACGCCGGTGAAGCGCTGGTCGAGCGCATCCGTCCCGCCGTTTTGCGTACCCGCAGGCCCGAGGTGCTCGCGGGCGTAGGTGGCTTCGGCGCGATGATCGAGTTGCCGCAAGGCCGCTGGAAGCGGCCGGTGCTGGTAGCCGGCACCGACGGCGTCGGCACCAAGCTGCGCCTTGCAATCGAGACCGGCCTGCACGATACGGTAGGCCAGGATCTCGTCGCCATGTGCGCGAACGACGTCGTCGTCCAGGGCGCCGAGCCGCTCTTCTTTCTCGACTATTACGCGACCGGCCGGCTCTCCGTCCCGGTCGCAGAGCGGGTCATCGCGGGCATCGCCGATGGCTGCGTGCTGGCCGGCTGTGCACTGGTCGGCGGCGAGACCGCCGAGATGCCCGGCATGTATGCGGAAGGCGACTACGACCTGGCGGGGTTCTGCGTCGGCGTGGTCGAGCACGAGCGAATCATCGACGGCAGCCGCGTTCGGGCCGGCGATGCCGTGATCGGACTCGCCTCCTCCGGACCGCATTCGAACGGCTACTCACTGCTCCGGCGCCTGATCGCGGAAACCGGGGCCGATGCGACGACGCGCGTGGCCGGGGTGGGGCTGCTCGAACTGTTGATGGTGCCGACACGCATCTATGTCCGCTCGATCCTGGCGCTTGCACAGGCGGTGGATGTGCATGCGGTCGCGCACATAACGGGCGGTGGCCTGACCGACAACATCCCGCGCGTGCTGCCCACCGGTTGCGGCGTGCGTCTCGCCCGCGGCGCGCTGCTCACGGATCCCGTCTGGCAATGGATCCAGTCGAGCGGGCGCATCGAGGACCCGGAGATGCACCGCACGTTCAACTGCGGCATCGGCATGGTCGTGCTGCTGCCGCGCGCCGCGGCCGAAGCGGCGCTCGGCACGCTGCGCGCAGCCGGCGAGCGCGCGGAGGAGATCGGCGAGGTCGTGGCGGGTGAAGGCGTGCAGATAGGCTGATGCCTGCGGCCCTGCCATTTGCCGTGCTGATTTCCGGGCGCGGCACCAACATGCTGGCGCTGGCGCGCGCCGCCGCGGACGGCGCAATCGACGGCGAGGTGACTGTCGTGATCAGCGACCGCGCGGACGCCGCAGGACTCGTGGCAGCCCGCCAACTGGGACTCGACACCCGTGTGCTGCCCTGCGCTGCCGGCGTCGATCGCGCGGCCTATGGCGCTCTGCTCGACGCGGCGATCGCCGCCAGTGGCGCGCAATGCGTGGCGCTCGCGGGCTTCATGCGGATCCTCGATGGCACAATCGTGCGGCGGTGGCAGGGCCGGCTTCTCAATATCCACCCTTCGCTGCTGCCAGCCTGGCGCGGCCTGCACACGCACGACCGCGTGCTTGCGGCTGGCGAACGATTTCACGGCTGCACCGTGCACTTCGTGACCGAGGTACTCGATGCGGGCCCTGCGGTCATTCAGGGGCGGCTCGCCGTGCAGCCCGGCGAGGACGCAGCGGCGCTTTCAGCGCGCGTTCAGCAGCTGGAGCACATCATTTATCCGCGTGCGCTGGGCTGGCTGGCTACGGGACGCCTGGCCTGGCAGGACGGATCGCCCTGGCTCGACGGACGCCCGCTCCATTCCCCGGTCATCGAGGAGACAGCATGAAGGCGCTAGCGCTGGTAACGCTCGCCGCGATGATCTCGCTGGCCGCCGCCGACCTGCGCGCTGCGGACGCCAGCCTCGCGCCCTTCGTCGCGGAATACGAGGTGCGCTACGGGAACCTGACGGTCGGCACCAGCCGCACCGAGCTAGCCCGAGACGCCAGCGGCTGGATCATCGAATCGCAGTCGAATGCGAGGGGATTCGCCCGGATCATTGCCAGTGGCACATTGACGCAGCGATCGCGGTTTGACGCCGATGCCTCGGGCCTGCGGCCCCACAGCTACCGCTTCGACGACGGCACGAAGCGCACCGGCCACGATGTGACGCTCGAATTCGACTGGCGCTCGGGCCGCGTGACCGGCGTCGCCGAGGACGAGCCGGTCAGCGTCGCGCTGGAGCCCGGCTTGCAGGATGCGGCGTCGATCCAGGCGCTGGTGACGTTACGCCTACGGGCCGGAGTCGACCCCGGCACGATCCCGATGATCGAGAAAGACCGCATCAAGCGCTACCGTTACATCCTGGTCCGCCGTGAACGGCTGAAAACCGCGATCGGCGAATACGATACGGTCGTCTACCGGAGCACTCGGGACGGCTCGAGTCGCGAAACGCTTTCCTGGTACGCGCCGGCGCTCGGCTATGCCTTGCTGCGGGCCGAGCAGCACCGGGATGGTGAGCGCACGTTCCAGACCCAGATACGCAGCTATCAGTCGGGCGGCTGACGCGGCCGGTCAGGTCTTTGGCAGCGTGACGCCGGTCTGGCCCTGGTACTTGCCGCCGCGATCGCGATAGGACGTCTCGCAGACCTCGTCGGACTC
>JALYJS010000073.1 GCA_030799345.1 Pseudomonadota bacterium
CACTCGCACAACTCGATGGCATGCCGGGCACGCGGCGCCTCGTCTCGGCGGGCGCGGCGCTACTGACGCGCGAGTGGATCGATGGGCGGCCGATGCAGGTCTGCCGGCCGCGGAATGTGGAATACTATCGGCTGGCGCGGCTGCTGCTGGTGGCGTTGCATCGACAAAAGGTCGCGCACAACGACCTGGCGAAGGAGCCGAACTGGCTCGTCACGCCGACCGGCGCACCCGCGCTAGTCGATTTCCAGCTGGCGCTCGTCTCACCGCGTCGAGGGCGACTGTTCCGCATGCTTGCGCGCGAAGACCACCGTCACCTGCTGAAGCACAAACGAACCTACTGTCCGGGGCGATTGACCGCGCGCGAATGCCGCATGCTGGCGGAGCCGGCGGCCATTTCGCGACTCTGGAGGATCATGGCCAAGCCCGTCTACATGCTGCTGACGCGGCGGGTATTCGGGTGGTCGGATCGCGAAGGTGCGGGCGACCGGCGATTCTGACCGCTGTGCATGGGCTCAGCGGATTCGTCCCAGCAACAGGTAGAAGCTGCGGCCGCCGCCCTCGTCGAATCCGGCGGCGAGATAAACGGGTCCGAGAAACGTGTCGAAGCCGAGGAACGCCGAGCCGTTCACACGCGCGCTGCTGACGCTGATGTCACTGCGATCCTCCCAGATGTTGCCGAGTTCCAGCGAAGCGCCGAGATAGATCGGGACATTCAGGAAGGCCTCCTGCACGCTGCCGATGCGCCGGTAGTAGATCGCCCGGGCGACAGCGAAGTGCGGCCCACCGATCGAATCCGGCGACAGGCCTGACAGGTTGAACAGCCCGCCCAGCGTGTAGAAATCCTGCACCGCAGTTTCGGGCCCGGACACGTGGGAACCCGCCGCGCCGGAGAATATGTAAGTGTGGCGTCCGCTGGATCGCGCCAGCATCATGTCGACGGACACGCGATCGGCGTCGTCGTCCGCGCCCAGACTCTCGCGCGGCGCGTTCCAGGCGAGCGTGACGAGTTCGCCATTGCGCGGGAAATAAACGTCATCGAGCCGGTCGAGTCCAGCCTGAGCAAAGAACTCGCCTCGGTTGAAATCGTCACGCGGCGGCAAACCGGGAGTCCCGGGATCGCCGACCAGCAGACTCTGGCTGCCCTCGCCGCGCACGACGCCGACGCGCACTTCGCCCCAGCTGCCGAATTCCCGCCCGAGGTCGAGCCCGAACTCCGTATTGCGCACCCGGAACGTGGCCAGGCGCTCGTCATCCGCGAGGATATCGAGATTGCGCCGCTCGACCATGGCGTGTGGCGCGACAAACCACCTGGAGGCGTGGCCGACCGGTTGATAAAACTCGGTTGCCAATCGCGGGCTCTCCCCGACTCGCAGGTCGATCTGCCATTCGGCGCCGAGCCGGTTGATCTCCGTGACCTGGCCGCGCGCGCCTGCATTGAAACTGGTCGAGCCCTGGAAGTCGTCCTGCAGTTCCAGCCCGAAGCGCAGGTAATTCGGTCCCCAGCTCTTGCGCCGTGCCGACACTTCAATGCCCTGCACCTGCCCATCCCGCACGACCTTGTAGTCGAGCGACTCAAAGTTACCGTCGCCATACAGGTGCGACAGGTGCCGCTCCATAGCCATCGGATCGAGCGGCTTGCCGACGGCCGGCGCAAGCTCCGCCTGAACGCGTTCGAGATAGCGCGCTGAGCGGGAATCGGTGCGCACGAACTGTATCTCGGGCGGCTCGTCCGACCAGCTTTCCCGGGCCGCGACAAACTGCCGCCATTGCGCTTCATCCAGCGCAAGCGCTTCGAGCCTTGCCGCCTGCGCCCGCGTCGCATCGGCTCCCTGTGCGACCAGTGCGGGTACCCCGCTGAAATCGACCGACATCTTGTTGCCGAGCGACGGCTCGATCAGGACATCGCGACCGGACAGCAGGCTGCGCTGACGTTCGGTTTCGTGCTGCATCATGATCGTCAGCATCTGGTTCGAAACGGCGAGCGCGGAATTGAGGTCGCGGCGACCGACGAGCTGGTAGCCGACGTCCACTGCAATAACGACGTCCACGCCCATTTCTTTCGCGACATCGACCGGCAGGTTCTCGACCAGGCCGCCATCCACCAGCAGGCGGCCATTCATTTCGACCGGCGCGATGACGCCTGGAGCCGACATGCTGGCGCGTAAGGCTTCTGTCAGGTCGCCGGACGCGAGCACGCGGCGCTCCCCGGTTTCCAGATCGGTCGCAATCGCACGAAATCGCGCCGGCAACCGGTCGAAGTCGTCGACCCCCGCAACCGCCACCGTTTCCCGGCGCAGGATCTGTGCAAGCTTCTGGCCCTGGATCAGGCCACGCGGAACGCGCAACCGGCCACCCTTGACGCCCAGCGGAAAACGCACGAGGAATTCCCGGTCGTCCTGCTTGCGCCGGAAGCTCATGTCCCCGCGCGGCGAACGGTCGCGGAATGCCTCGTTCCAGTCCGTGCTGCTCGCAAGCTCCTCGATTTCCGCTGCGGTCATGCCGGAGGCATACAGTCCGCCCACGACTGCGCCCATGCTGGTGCCGGCGACCGCATCGATCGGGATCCGCAATTGTTCGAGAACGCGCAGCACGCCGATGTGCGCGAAGCCGCGTGCGCCTCCGCCGGACAGCACGAGGCCGATCCGCGGTCGTTCATTTGATGAAATCGCCGCCCCTTCCGCCTGCGGACCCGGCAGCGGCGGCACGTCGGCGGCCACGGCCAGGCTGGCGGCAAGGAGGCAGCCAACAGCTGCCGGAAAACGGGCGACGCGGGCACTCATTCTGACGTTCGATGGTAGCACGACGCAGACAGGCCACCGCCGGGCGCGCCCTATAATCCGGCGATGCCATTACTGGATGCTCTTCGCCCGGCACTCGCTCTGATTCTGCTCACGACCGGCTCCGAGCTGCAGGCGGCACGGCTGGACGAGGTGATCGTTACCGCCACGCGCCGGCCCGGGGCCCTGCTCGATCATCCGGGCAGCGTGTCGCGGATCGCGATGGACACCGTCGCGCTGACCGGTGCGACGCATGGCTCCGAACTGCTGAACCGGGTGCCGGGCGCGATGATCCAGCGCGGCAGCGGCCAGGAATCACTGACCGCGCTGCGCTCGCCGGTGCTGACAGGCGCCGGCGCCTGCGGCGCGGTGCTGGTTCTGGAGGACGGCATTCCGATCCGCCCGGTGGGAGCCTGCAACGTCAATGAGTTGTTCGAGGTCAATGTCGAACAGGCAGCCGCAGTCGAATTGCTCCGCGGTCCGGGGAGCGCGCTCTATGGTTCCAGTGCCGTCCACGGGATCGTCAATGTGATTCCCCCGCGGCCCGAAGACCTGCCGGTGTTCGGATTCGGGCTGGAGGGGGGCAGCGGGCCGTATCGCCGCGTCCGGCTTGCAGCCGGCGCGGGCGACGGCAATTCCGGCCTGGGCCTGGCAATGCACGCGACGCACGATGGCGGATGGCGCGCGTCATCGGGTTTTGCGGAACAGAAACTGAACGCCGTCTGGACGCGTGCGCGTGACGATCACGGGCTCACGGTACGCCTCGCCGCCACGAACCTCGAGCAGGAAACGGCCGGATTCATCCAAGGGGAGGACAGCTATCGCGACCCGGTGATCGCGCGCTCCAATCCGAATCCCGAGGCGTACCGCGATGCGCACAGCCTGCGCGCGAGCGTCGCCTGGGATCACGGTTCCGGCTTCTCGCTGCGCGGTTATGCACGCAGCTCGCGCATGGACTTCCTGCAGCATTTCCTGTTGGGCCAGCCGCTCGAGGACAACGGTCAGGACAGCGGCGGCCTGTTGCTGTCATTTGCCAATGACGCGTTCGGCGGCGGCACGTTGCTGCTGGGATTCGATGCGGACTTCGCCGCCAGCACGCTCATCCAGTTTCAGGACGGACCAACAACCGACGGCAGTCCCGAGGCCAATGCAATCCGGCCTGCCGGCAGGCATTACGACTACGCGGTGGATTCCTCGGTGCTTGCGGCCTATGCGCACTGGCGGCGCGAGCTGTCATCGCAATGGTCGGTCGAGGCGGGCCTGCGTCTCGAGCGCGCGCAGTACGACTACGACAACCGGATG
>JALYJS010000438.1 GCA_030799345.1 Pseudomonadota bacterium
CGGCGATACCGCCCTTCACGACGGCGACTGGATCAGTTTCGGCGGGCTGCTGGGAAAGTTCGCTGACCTGACCGACGCCGAGCTCGCCGCCGCTGAGCGGGAGAATCACCAGCGCTGGGACGACACGATCGGCCGCAGCCGTCGCCTGGATCCGAGGGCCGACCTCGACGTGTTGCTGCAGCAGATGTTGTCCTCCTCGATGGAGCTCGCGGGCGCGCAGCGCGGATTCGTGATGCTGGCCGGCGCGGGCGGGGACCTCGCGGTGCGCGCGCGCGCCGGAGGCCTCGATCCGGCAACGGCGAGCCGCGAATTTGCGGGCAGCCGGGGGGCACTGGCGCGCGTGCTGGGTTCGCGCGCGCCGGTGGTGGTCTGCGACACCAGCGCCGATACGATGCTGGGCGCACAGCCGAGCATCGTGAGCGGACAGATCCGCGCCCTGGTCTGCCTGCCGCTGATCGTCGGCGAGCAATTGATCGGCCTCACCTATCTGGACAGCAATACGCCGGGCAAGGTATTCACCGGGCTCGACGTCGAGATCCTGGAGGCATTCGCCTCGCACGCGGCACTCGTGATCGGCGTGGCAAGCGTGCGTGAGGATCTCGGGGAAGTCGCCGACCTCCTGCCGCGCGAACTTTCACGCGCGCCGGCGCCCGAGCCGTTGCTCAAGCGGCTCCGGGGGCTATTGCCGCGGGTCGCGGAGCGCGTCGTGTTGGCGGCCAATCGGCCATGAGCGCCCCGCCGGAAGACCGCGACCCGGACGCCACGATGACCACCGTGGGCGGGCTGCGGGTGCTGTCCGCGGGAACCGTCATCGCCGGTCGCTATCGCGTGATCGGACTGCTCGGTGTCGGTGCGATGGGCATGGTGTATCGCGTGCACGACGAGCGCCTGCACATGGATATTGCGCTCAAGGTGCTGCGGCCCGAGTCGTCGCCCGATGCGCGGCTGCTCGAACGCTTCGAGCAGGAACTGGTGCTCGCGCGCCAGGTCTCGCACCGCAACGTCGTGCGCATACACGACATCGGCCAGGACGGCGACATGCACTTCCTGACCATGGATCACGTGGATGGCCGCTCGCTGAAGCAGATCCTGGAGGAACGCGGCCAGCTCGAATCCTCAGAGGTGGTCGCAATCGCGCGCGACCTGGCCGAGGCGCTCGCCGCGGCGCATGCGCAGGCGGTGGTGCATCGCGACCTGAAGCCGGCGAACGTGCTGGTCGACGGGGCAGGGCGCGCCTATATCACGGACTTCGGCGTGGCGCGTTCGCTACATCGCTCCGGCCTGACCGAAACCGGCGGCATCGTCGGTACGCTGGAATACCTTGCCCCGGAACAGGCGCGGGGGGAGGAAGTGGACGGGCGCACCGATATCTATGCGCTCGGCCTGATGATGTTCGAGATGGTCACCGGGCAGCGTCCGTTCCGCAGCGGATCGGCGGAAGAAATCCTTGCGGCGCGCATGACCGGTCGTCCCCAGCGGGTTACCGACATGCCAGTGTCCGTGCCCGGCTGGCTCGAGCACGTGATCGAGCGCTGCCTGGCGAACGATCCCGCCGGGCGCTACCCGGATGCCGCCGCAGTGGCCGCAGACCTCGCGGCGGGTACTGCGAGCCGTCGTCGACTGCCGCGCGGAGCCGGCATCGCGGCGGCGGTCGCAGTCGGTGGCATCACGCTCGCCGGCGCGGGCTGGTGGTACCTGCAGAGCGCGCCGCAGCGCGAAACGGCGCCCGCGGCCGATACGACACCGACAGTCGCCGTGCTGCCGCTAACCGCGCAATCGGACGACGCGGGAGCAGGCTGGCTGTCCACCGGCCTCGCGGAGATGCTTGCGCAGGCGCTGGCCGAAAGCCCTGAGCTGCAGGTCGCCGACAGCATGCGCGTGCGCCGCACCTTCGAGGACCTGCATCTCCAGCCTGCGCAACTGGGCGAGCGCGACATGCAGCGGCTCGGCGAGTTGCTCGATGTCCAGCGCCTGGTGACGGGTACGGTGCGCCAGGCCGGCGGCCGCATCCGGGTGGAATTGCGTCTCATCGACCGTCGCCAACCCGATGTTCCGGCCACGATGTTGCGCGCGGAAGCGCCGTCGTCCGGGGTGTTCGCGCTGTCGGATCAGCTGGCGGGCGACATCGGCAAGGCGCTCACTGCGCAGCCTCCGCCAACGGCTGCCTATTCACTGTCGGCGGATGGCGAAGCGATGGCCGCTTACGCAAAGGGCAACGACCTGATGCTGCAGGGCGATACGGTCGCCGCCGCGGCCGCATTCGACGCCGCAGTGGCCCGGGACCCCGCGTTCACGTCGGCGTGGGTCCAGCTGGCGCGTGCCAATGACACACTGGGATTCGACGACCGGGCGCTGGAAGCGGCGCGGCAGGCGGTCTTGCATCTCGAC
>JALYJS010000439.1 GCA_030799345.1 Pseudomonadota bacterium
TACGGGCCCTGGGGCCGGCCGGACATGGCGCTCTTCATGTTCACGCGCAACATCCTGGCCGGCAAGCCGATCGACGTTTTCAACTACGGAAAGCACCGGCGCGACTTCACCTACGTCGACGACATCGCGGGCGGCGTCGTCGCCGCGCTCGATCGCATCGCCGCGCCCGATCCCGGCTGGGACGGCAACAATCCGGATCCCGCAACGAGCAAGGCGCCGTACCGGCTGTACAACATCGGGAACAATCGCCCGGTCGAGCTGATGCACTACATCCAGGTGCTCGAGGATTGCCTCGGTCGCAAGGCCGAGAAGAACCTGCTGCCGCTGCAGGTCGGCGACGTGCCGGACACCTGGGCGGACGCCGAAGACCTCGTGCGCGACGTCGGCTACCGGCCTTCGACCCCGGTCGAGACCGGCGTCGCGAAGTTCGTCGAGTGGTATCTCGACTACTACCGGGATGGGGGCCCGGCGGATCCGCGGGTCACCAATCTTGGCTGACACGCTCGCAAGCCACGCGCGGCGGCTCGCCGGCCTGCCGGTCGCCGGACTCTTCGCCGCGGATCCGGGCCGCTTCGGCCATTTCTCCCGCGAGGCCTGCGGCCTGCTCCTCGACTTCAGCCGCCAGCGCCTCGATGCAGCTGCAATCGAGGCATTGGCCGGGCTCGCGGATTCAAGCAGGCTCCGCGAACGCATCGACGCACTCTTCGCGGGCGAGCCGGTCAATGTGACCGAGCGGCGCGCGGCCCTGCACACGCTCCTGCGAGTCCCCGGAGACAGCGCAGTATCCGCGCAACTCGCGCCGCTACACGCGGAAGTCCTCGCCGTGCGCGCGCAATGCGCGTCCTTCGTGAGCGACGTCCATTCCGGTCGTCGGGCCGGTGCGAATGGCGCGCGCTTCACGGACGTCGTCAACATCGGCATCGGCGGCAGCGACCTCGGCCCCGTGATGGCAACCATGGCGCTTTCCCCGTACGACGCGGGCCGGGTGCGCTGCCATTTCGTGTCGAACGTGGACGGCAACCAGTTCGCGGATATTGCGAGCTCGCTCGACCCCGGTAGCACACTCGTCATCATCTGTTCCAAGACGTTTACGACGCAGGAGACGCTCGCGAATGCGCGGCGCGTCCGCGCCTGGCTCGCGGCCAAGCTCGGCGAGCCGGCGGTTCCGCTGCACTTTGCTGCCGTGTCCACGAACGACGCCGCGATGGACGAATTCGGCGTCGGCCGCGACGCGCGATTCTCGATGTGGGACTGGGTCGGCGGGCGCTTCTCGCTTTGGTCGGCCGTCGGACTCATCCTCGAACTCGCGATCGGCACTAAGAACTTCGAGGCGATGCTCGCGGGCGCCCATGCGATGGACGAGCACTTCCGAAGTGCCTCGTGGCGCGACAACCTGCCTGTGCTGCTAGGACTTCTCGCGCACTGGAACCGGAACGGGCTCGATTGCGAGAGCCACGCCGTGCTGCCTTACACCCAGCGGTTGTCGCGGCTGCCGGCCTACCTGCAGCAACTCGAGATGGAAAGCCTCGGCAAGCGCGCAACGCAGGGCGGCAAGCCGGTCGCCGCCCGGACAGGTCCGGTGATCTGGGGCGAGCCGGGTTCGAACGCCCAGCATTCCTTTTTCCAGCTCCTGCACCAGGGAACGGCGGAGGTGAGCTCCGATTTCCTGTTGCCGCTCGCGGGCGCCGCCGATGCCGCGGCCGACGAACTCGTGATCGCGAACTGCCTGGCGCAGGTCCACGCATTCATGAGCGGTCACGCCTCGGCCGACCTGCATCGGGTGCACCCGGGCAGCCGGCCGCTCTCGTTGATCGCGTTTCCGCGCTTCGATCCCGCCACGCTTGGCGCAATCGTCGCGCTCTACGAACACAAGGTATTCGTCGAATCCGTGCTCTGGGACATCAATCCCTTCGACCAGTGGGGGGTCGAGCTCGGCAAGAAGATCTGCGCATCGCTGCTCCCGCTCGGTAAATCGCAGCCGCCACCGGAACTTACGGGCCTCGCGGACTGGATCGCGCGCCGCCGCTGATTCCCTGGCCCGGTTGCGCAGGGCGCTCGGCAAGGTCTACAATGCCGGGCTTTTTTACCAATTGGATCATGTGCTTACATCTCTTTTCAAAGTAGCGGCGTGCAATGCCGGACGCCGTGCCACTGCGTTCCTGCTTGCGGCCTGTCTGCTGCCTGCGGCGTATGCCGATCCCTGGCTCGAGCCCGGCGACGCGAGGCTTCGCCATGACCTGCAACTGCTGGCGGATGCCGGCATCGTTCGCGCGCCCCTGACGACCTGGCCCGTGTCCTGGCCGGAGATCGCACGCGACGTCGGCGAAATTACGGGAACGTCAAAGCAGCCGCTTCACGTCGAGGCCGCGCTCGCCAGGGT
>JALYJS010000450.1 GCA_030799345.1 Pseudomonadota bacterium
CGCATAGATGTCGTCCACTTCGTAGGCGAGGTGCCCGAAGGCGCGGCCCATCGTGTACGGCTCCGGATCCCAGTTGTGGGTCAGTTCCACCTGTGCTTCCGGGTTCCTCGGCGCGACGAGGAAGACCAGCGTGAAGCGGCCGCGCTCGTTGTCCATGCGCCGTAGTTCCGTGAGCCCCAGCAGATCCCGGTAGAAACGCAGCGACTGCTCGAGGTCGGTCACGCGCACCATCGTGTGCAGGTATTTCATGCCGCAAAAACTACCACGGCCGTGCAGCCTCAGGCCATTCCGAGGACGAGTCCGGCGATCGCGCCGCCCGCGATCACCCACAGCACGTCCACCCGGGTCCGCTCGAGCAGGACGAATGCCAGCACCGCGATCGCGATCGCGCGCCAGGCCGGGTCTTCAAGGCCTTCGGGAAACAGCACGCCGCGCCCGAAGATGATCGCGAGACTGCCGATGACGCCGACCACCGCCGCGGTGACGCCAGCGAGCGCGCCCGCGAGACGCCGGTTCGACGACAGACGCTCGACATACGGTGCGCCCACCAGGATGAAGATGAACGACGGCAGGAAAGTCGCCCAGGCTGTAAGCGCCGCTGCAGTTGTCGCGGTCGCCGCCGCGTCGACGCCGGCCGCGGCATTCCAGCCCGCCATGAAGCCGATGAACTGCAGCACGATGATCAGCGGTCCCGGCGTCGTTTCGGCGAGCGCGAGTCCGGCGACGGCCTGCGCCTGCGTCAGCCAGCCATGGACTTCCACGGCCTGCTGAGTGACCCAGGCCAGCACCGCATAGGCACCGCCGAAGGTGACGAGCGCCGCCGTCGTGAAGAACCGGTAAATGTCGGCGAATAGCGAATCGGATCCGGCCAGCGCGACCACCAGCACCGCCGGCAGCGTCCAGAGTGCGATACCCGCGCCGAGACTCCGCCACGGGAAACTCACCGGTTCGCGGGGCAGTGCCACGTTTCCGTCGCGGGTCACGAGCATGCCGGCAAGCGCCGCGCCCGCGAGCAGCAACGGGAACGGCGCGATGCGCCCGACCATCAGCACGAGCGCCGCAGCCGCCAGCAGCCAGTGCAGCGGGTGGGTCAGCGCGCGGCGCGCGAGGCGCACCAGCGCCTGCGCAATCAACGCGATCACGGTCGCCTGCAGCCCCGTGAGCACGGCGGCGACCGCCGGTACCGTGCCATGCAGCGCATAGAGAAACGACAGCGCCAGCAGGATCGTCATCGCCGGCAGGATGAAGCAGAGCCCCGCGACGATGCCGCCGGCCACGCCATGCAGCCGCCAGCCGAGCCAGATCGCAAGCTGCAGCGCCTCGGGCCCGGGCAGCAGCATGCAGAAGTTGAGCGCGTGCATGAACGGACCGTCGCCGATCCAGCGGCGCCGTTCGACCACTTCGCGATGCATGATCGCGATCTGCCCGGCCGGGCCGCCGAACGAGATGAACCCGAGCTTCAGCCAGAAGCGGAAGGCCTCACGGCGCGAAACGACCACGTGCCCTTACCGGAAGATCAGCCAACTCAGGTAGACGATCAGCACGATCACGATCGGCAGCACGATGGCGAGCGAGCGGCGCGCGGTCGTCATGATGCCTGCGCTCCGCGCCTGCAGTTCCTCGGCGCGGTCCTGGATGCGCTCGGTGCGCTCGACCTGACGGCGAAAGAGCTCGAACTGCTCCTTCTGCAACGCGAGCGCCGCTGCCTGGTTAGCGCGAATCTGCTCCAGCAGAGCGAGCGTGCGCGCGGTGTCGTCCGGAGTCATCGCATCGGCTCCTTCAGGGCTCGGTGATCGGCGCGTACCAGGGAAGCGCCTTGAAGCGCGCGATCCATGCAGTGATCGCGGGATAGTTCGACAGGCGGTAGCCCGCCTCGTCCGCGACGTGCGTGTAGGCGAAGAGTGCGACGTCCGCGAGCGACGGAGCGCCCGAGGCAATCCACTGCCGGTGCGCGAGCCCACGCTCCAGCACGGCAAGCGCGTCCGCGCCGCGCTTGTAGCGCTCGGTGTGGCGCTCGCCGAGTTCCTGCGGCGTCTGCTTCAGTGACTTCAGCCAGAAGCGCAGCGTCGCGACACCGGGCTCGAGCTGGTACTGCTCGAAGCACATCCATTGCCACATCAGCGCACGCTCGTAGGGATCCGACGGGATCAGCGCCGAGCGTTCCGCGAGATAGGCGATGATCGCGTGGCTCTCGGCGATCGGCCCGCGGCCCTGCACGATCAGCACCGGGGTCTTGCCGTTCGGATTGATCGCCAGGAATTCGGGCGTGCGCGAGGCGCCATTGACGATGTCGAGCTGCACGAGGTCGTAAGGCAGGCCGAGTGCCTTCAGCACCAGCCGGCACTTGTAGCCATTGCCCGATGGCAGATAGTCGTAGAGCACGAATCTCATGCAGCCGTCCCCAGCAGCCGCCTGGCCTCCGCCGCCGCGCGAATGCCCGACAGGTGGGCGCCGTGCAGCGTGCCGTAGGCCGATTGCTCCGTGTGTTCTCCGGCGAACACCAGCCGGTCGCCGACCGGCCGCGTCAAAACCGCGCGTGCGCCATAGCGGCCCGGCAGGCAATGCGAATAAGCGCCACGCGCGTAGCGGTCCGACGCCCAGGCGGTCGCGATGCCGCGGTCGAACTGCTTGCGCACCTCGCCGCCCAGCATCGTCGTGAGTTCGCCGAGCGCGTGGTCGATCGCCGCCGCCTCGCCCGCCGCCTCCATGTCGTGCGCGAAGCGGCCGCCGAAGTAGCCGATGCAGACATGACTGTCCCAGTGCCGCGTCAGGTAATTCATGCCGCGCCCGTCGTTCCTGCGCTGCTGCAGGAACTCCGTGCGTTCCGACGGAAACACGTTGCGCTTGAATTTCAGGGCGACCTTGTCGAGCAGGCCGAGCGGCAGGTCGTGATGTGCCTGCAGCACCTCGACCGGCAGCTGCGGCGCAAAGATCACGGCGCCATCCGCGATGACGGCGGATGGCAGCGCGACGATGGCGATGCGCGCACCGATCTCGCCCGCGCGGGTTTCCGCCTGGACGCCGCGCGCGTTCCAGCGGATGCGCGCGACGGGCGTGTCGGTGCGCACGTCGACACCCTTCGCATAGTGCTCAAGCAGCGCCCCATAGCCGCGCGGGATCATCAGGTCGTCGCCGTCTTCGACGTACTGGCCGGAATCGAGTACCGAGAAATTGGCGGGCTCGATGCCTTCCCAGCCGGTCAGCCCGGTTTCGGCCATCGGGTACCAGGGATCCGTAAGCGTCGCCTGGGTGAAGGATGCCGACGCGGAAATGTCGAGCCCGCGGCGCGCGGCCTCGCTCATTTCGTTCTGCATGCGTTCTTCGACAGCACGATAAGCCGCGGTGTCGGCGCCGCTCATGCGGCGCGAACCGTCATAGACCTGGCGAATGAACTGGTCAGGGATGAGTTCGAAATCGCTGCTACGTGCGTACGCGGTCCAGGGGTTCACGTTCGGCGAATGCAGCCAGGAGCAACCGCGATCCCAGGG
>JALYJS010000460.1 GCA_030799345.1 Pseudomonadota bacterium
CTTAATGAGCACGTGCGGGCGCGGCTTGCGCAGCACTTGCAGCGGCGCAGTCAACGACGCTATCGCATGCCAGCCGGGGTGAGCTTCTATGCGCACTTCCAACACCTTGGTTTGGTCTCGCTATGAGTCTTGATCGGCCTGCTGCGGCGGTGAATGCTTGCAGGAGAGCCGGATGCGGGAGATCCGCACGTCCGGTTCGACGAGGGGGGAGGGGCGTTGCTGATGTTTGGCACGCTACCTCCTCTACTCTACCGTCCTCCGCGGTTCATTGTTTTTTGATCTTGTGTTTCCCGAAGTACTCGCCGAACACATCGTCGACGCTCGGCTCATTGGGCGGGATGGTGCACACGATGCGCGTCACGTTCATGAAATGGCGGTAGTTGAGATTTTCCGAGAAGCTGTTGCCGCCCCACGTCCCGCAGCCCATCGAGAGCGAGAACGGGAGCCCGTTGTCGAAGCTGCCGCCGTTCGCGATGGCGTGCGCCTGGTTGACGATCACGCGGCATACCGTCATCTCGCCGCCGAGCCGGGCGATGTGGCTTTCGTCGGCCGTGTGGATGCCGCACGAATGGCCGTCGCCCATGTAGTCGTAAATCGCGCGCATGATCAGCAGCGCGTGATCGAAGTCGACCGCGCGGTAAAGGGTGAGCACCGGGGAGAGTTTCTCGCCTGAAAACGGATACGCCCTGCCGGTTCCGGTCTCCTCGATCATGAGGCACTTCGCGGCGGTGAGAGCGGGGCGAAGGAGGCCGGCGATTTCGCAGATGCGTGAGACCGGCTGCGCGGTGACCGCGGGCGAGAGGTTGCCGCCGGGAAACATCGCCTGCTGCAACGTTTCCTTTTCGGACGGCGAGAGGAGCGCCCCGCCCTCGCGTGTGAGCGCGGCGAGCATCCGATCAAAGACTTTGTCGTGGATGATGAGGCTGTTCTCGGAAGAGCAGCTCGTCGCGTTGTCGAAGGTTTTAGAGCGCATGACTTTGCGGGCCGCGTCGTCGCAGTCGGCAGTCTCGTCGACGATCACCGCCACGTTGCCCGCACCCACGCCGAGCGCCGGCGTGCCGCTCGAATAGCCCGCCCTGACGTTGCTTTGAGAACCCGTGACCACTACGAGATCGGACTGCTTCATGAGCTCGCTCGACAGCGCCTTGGTCACGGGCGTTGGCAAGATTTGAACGAGGTCGAGAGGGGCGCCTATCCGGTGGAACTCTTCAACGATGAATTCCAGCAGCTTCGCGCAGGTCGAGTAGCCTTTCGGCGAAGGAGACAGGATGATCGCATTGCCGCACTTCAGCGCATTGATGATGTTGTTCGCGGGCGTCGCGCCGGGATTCGTGGATGGGACGACCGCGGCCACGACGCCGACGGGCTTGGCGATTTCGACGATGCCCCGGTCGGAATATTCGGCGATGATGCCGGTGGAAACGGCGCCGTGGAGATCGCGCAGGAGACCGAGCGTCTTCCGGTGGTTCTTGTCGATTTTGTCGGCGACGTCGCCCAAGCCCGTGTCGCGCACGGCAATTTCAGCGAGCGTGCGATTGCGCTCAGGCTCCATGATGGCCCAGCCGGCCGCGGCCACGACCTCGTCGAGCTGCGCCTGGCTGTAGCCCGCGTAGATTTTCTGCGCAGCGCGGGCACGGGCGACGAGCGCGCCCACGGTTGCGGCAGCGCTGCCCGATGTCGTAACGGTTATTGCGTTGCTGCCCATCAGCGTCCTCTTGAAGTCTCGCGCTCGACTGCGGCGCGGGCGGTGCTTATGATACAGCCATGACTTTCCGACGCCTCCCGCGGGTACTCGCCGCCGCTCTCCTTGCCGTTCTATTCGGGTGCGCGACCTACGAGCCGCTGCCTTATGGTGAAGTCGTCACGATGAAAGCCGGAGCAGCGTTTTCCGGCTCGGGCTTTCCCCCGCCGGGAACGGTGTGGCGCCTCGATGAAAGCGATTTGAGAGCGCTGAGTCCGGCACCGACGGTGGAACCACCGCCGCCGCCGCGACGTCCGCTTCCGCCACCACCCGTCTACTATCCTCCGCCTCCGCCGCCAGGCTCGTACTACGGGCCGCCTTACTGACGGGGCCGTGTCGCGGCTCGGAAATGCTACACTCGCGCCGTCGCGGCAACGCACCAGGCAGTTTATGAGATGGACGGGAAAAAGCACGTCAAATTCAGCGGGAGGCTGGTCTTCGTCGGCTTCGGCTCCGTCGGTCAGGGCTCGTTGCCGCTGCTGCTGCGCCATATCGACATCCCGTA
>JALYJS010000074.1 GCA_030799345.1 Pseudomonadota bacterium
GCCTCGAAGGCAACGATCCGTCGGGCCTGGACCCCGCCGTGATGGCGCCGACGCTGAAGCGGATTCGCGAAAGCAACCGGCTGCGACTCCTCGGCCGGCACGAGATCGCCTTCGACGAGCCGATGAACCTGCTGTTCCATCGCGACCAGATGCTGCCGGCACATTCGAACGGCATGCGGTTCACGGCGCGCGATGCACAGGGGGCGACACTGCTGACCGAGGAGATGTACTCGATCGGCGGCGGAGCCGTCCAGCGTGAAGGCGATGCGGAGGCCGTGCCCGGCGGTCCGGTCGCAGCCGTGCCCTTGCCATTCGCCGATGCCGCGGAGCTCCTCGCGCAGTGCGAGCGCGCCGGACTGTCCATCGACGCGCTGATGCTCACCAACGAGCGTGCGCTGCGCCCGGACGCCGAGATCGACGGGAAGCTCGCTCGCATCTGGACCGTCATGCAGTCCTGCGTCGAACACGGCTTCGCCGCGGAAGGCGTATTGCCGGGCGTACTGCGCCTGCCGCGGCGCGCGCCGCGGCTGAAGCGCGAACTCGACAGCGAAGCGCCGCGCGGACCGGTCGAACCCATGGAATGGGTCAATGCCTGGGCGCTCGCGGTGAACGAGGAGAACGCGGCGGGTGGGCAGGTCGTGACGGCGCCGACCAACGGTGCGGCAGGCATTGTGCCCGCCGTGCTGCATTACTACGCGAAACTGATGCCGGGCAGCGACCCGGCGGGGGTGCGGCGGTTCCTGCTGGCGGCTGGGGCGATCGGCCTGCTGTACAAGCGCAATGCGTCGATCTCCGGCGCGGAAATGGGCTGCCAGGGAGAAGTGGGCGTCGCCTGCTCGATGGCGGCCGCCGGGCTTGCCGCGGCGCTCGGCGGCTCCAATGGCCAGGTCGAGAATGCGGCCGAGATCGGCATGGAGCACAACCTCGGCCTGACCTGCGACCCGATCGCCGGCCTCGTGCAGATTCCCTGCATCGAACGCAATGCGATGGGCGCAGTCAAGGCGATCAATGCCGCACGCCTCGCGTTGCGCGGCGACGGCACCCACAAGGTTTCGCTCGATCAAGTGATCGCGACCATGCGCCAGACCGGATACGACATGAAGTCCATCTACAAGGAAACGTCGCAGGGTGGTCTCGCCGTCAACGTCCCCGAGTGCTGAGGCGATCCGTCGCCCGCACCAGCTCGTCGGTGATGCCGGGTTCGAGTGCCGAATGGCCGGCGTCGCCGACCACGCGGAACTCCGCTTCGGGCCATGCCCGGTGCAGATCCCAGGCCGTGAACATGGGGCAAACGATGTCGTGGCGGCCCTGCACGATGACGCCGGGAATGTGGCGTATGCGGCCGATGTCGTCGAGCAGCTGCGATTCCTGCGTCAGGAATCCGCGATTGACGAAATAGTGGCATTCGATGCGCGCAACGGCGAGCGCGAACTCGTCCTCGCCCCACTTGCGCACATTGTCCTCGTCGGTCAGCAGGAAGCTGGTCGATCCTTCCCACATCGCCCAGGCGCGCGCGGCGGCTAACGCAGCGGCGCGGTCGCTGCCGGTCAGGCGGCGGTGGAATGCGCGCATCAGGTCGCCGCGCTCCTCGGGCGGGATCGGCGCGACGTAGTCTTCCCAGCGATCGGGATACATCCGGCTCGCACCTTCCTGGTAGAACCAGTCGAGCTCCGACTGGCGCAGCATGAAGATGCCGCGCAGCACCAGTTCTGTCACGCGCTCCGGGTGCGTCTCGGCATAGGCGAGTGCGAGCGTCGAGCCCCAGGAGCCGCCGAACGCCTGCCAGCGCTCGATGCCCAGCATGTCGCGCAACCGCTCCATGTCGGCGACCAGGTCCCAGGTGGTGTTGTGTTCGAGGCTCGCGTGCGGTCGGCTGCGCCCGCATCCGCGCTGGTCGAACAAGAGGATGCGGTAGCGTGCCGGGTCGAAGAACCGTCGCGCGCGTGTGTCGCAGCCTGCACCGGGCCCACCGTGCACGAACACGACCGGCTTGCCGGAGGGATTGCCGCATTCCTCCCAGTAGATCTCATGGCCGTCGCCGACCGCGAGATGGCCCTGGCGGAGGGGTTCAATGGGGGGATAGAGTCCGCGCCGCTCAGCCACCGAACGCAATCCTGATACCCGCTCCGATCGAGCGGCCCGGCAACGGCAACTGGTCCTTGAGCGGTGAGGTGTGCATGCGCGCATCCTCGTCGAGCAGGTTGCGCGCGCGCAGGAACAGCATCAGGCCATTGCCCATCCAGTCGGGGCGGAAGACCAGGTCGGCGTCCAGCATCGTGTAGGCGTCGGTTGGTAGTTCGAGTTCGGTCACCTGGTCCTGCTCGAAGTGGTGGTTGACCGACAGGCTGGCCGCCCAGGGTCCATCGCTGTACGCCAGCCGGGCACCGAGCCCGAGTGGCGGCATACGCGGCAGGTCGCCACTCTCATCGAGCTTGCCCCGCACGTACTCGCCCGTCAGCGCGAGCGCGAGCGGGCCGTCGCCCAGCGGGAGTTCGAGTTCCACCTCGAACCCCTCGAAGCGGCTGTCTTCCTGTCGATAGTTGAACACCGGCAGCCCGTCTGCCTGTTCGCCGGCCGCGGCCAGGAAAATGTAGTCGTCGTAGTGCGATGTGAAGATACGTACCTCGCCGGCGACGCGATAGCCGTCGAAACGAAGTCCCGCTTCCGCGGTGATGCCGCGCTCGGTGTCGAGATCGGGATCGCCGATCTCGAATTGCTGCGTCGCGACGTGCGCACCGTCGGCGAAGAGCTCCGTCGCGCTCGGATGCCGTTCGCTTCGCGACAGCTGGCCGACCAGCGACAGGCTTTCACCGATGGACCGCACCCCACCGACCGACACGTTGATGGCGCCCTCGTCGTAGGTGCCCGCCGGTGCACCGGTGATGCGCTGCTCGTCGAACCGCACGCCGTACTCGAGTGAACCCGTATCGAATCGAAGGCGCTGGAAGCCGAACAGGCCCTGGGTTCGGGTTTGCGTGCCGGGAATGAAGGCTTCCTCGCCTATGGCCTCGAGATCCGACTGCTGCCACTGCAGGCCGAGCGTGGACTGGCGGGCTGTGTTCTCCTTGCCGAAATCCACGGAGGCGCGCAGTTCCTCGCCATCCACCTCGAACAGCGTCCCGATCTCGCCCGTCGGCTCGACCTCTGTGTGCTCGTAGTCGGTCATGGCGCCGCGCAACTCGAGCACCGGGCCGTCGCCGGCCGTCAGCGGGGCACGCGCGCGGAAATCGAGCCGCTTCTGTTCGAGGTCGATCGACACGCCGCCTTCCTCCTCTTCCTCCTCGCCTTCTTCTTCTTCGTGGTGGTGCGCGATGGGCACACCGTACCGGGTGTCATGCACGCTGGCGGCCAGGCCGAACTGCCAGCGCTCGCCGATGTAGCTCGCGCCAGCGCCACCCGACTTCGTGCGGCTCCAGCTGTTACCGACCTTGCCGCGCATCTCTTCGTGCACTTCGCCTTGCTCTTCTTCTTCCAGCGCGCGCAGGCGGCGGGATTCCGCGAATCCCGGAATCTCGTAGTCGTCCGTCTCCCGCCAGGTGCCATCGGCATGCAACGCGAATGCCCCCACACCCGTGTCGACGCGACCCGCGGCCGCCTTTTCGCCGAGCGCCGAGTCGCCGCGCACTTCCAGCAGTCCGCTCGGCGACTCGTGCGCGTGCCGGTGCAGGCGGTTCGTCACGACGTTGACGAGGCCGCCCGCTGCGCCGCTGCCGTGCAGCAGAGTCGCCGGGCCGCGCACGACCTCGATCTGGTCCGCGAGCGCGGGGTCGATGGCGACCGCGTGGTCCTCGGACAGGCCCGATGCGTCCAGTGTCGCGAGCCCGTCCGTCAGGACGCGGACCCGGTCGCCGCCGAGGCCGCGGATGACCGGACGGGATGCCGCCGGTCCAAAAAACGTGGACTGCACGCCCGCCTTGCCCGAGAGCGTCTCGCCGATGGTCGGTGCCAGCGCGAGTGTCAGGGCGTCGCCGGTAAGAATGCTCGCCGGCTGCGCCATGCTTCGTGAATCGGTCGCCAGCGGCGCCGCCGTAACGATGATCTCCTCGAGTTCGCGGGGATGAGGGTCCTCCGCCTGTGCGGTGGGGCTGAGAAGGGCGGCCACGATGCCGCCAATGAGAATGGTATTGCGCATGATTCCGTTCCATTGATAGAGACACCGGCGCCAGCGCGCCGCCTGGGATCAGATGGAATGGATAGCGGGCGGGGCTCGGCTCCGGTGGGCGCCGGTTGGCTGCGAGGGCAAGGCAAGCGGCAGGTCGGCGGCGGGCAGCCGGGAGAAGGCGGGTGCGTGATGGCCCGCGCCGGAAATGACCGGTGGGGGCGCAGCGGCGTGCAGGCCGGTGCAGAAATCGCAGGCCGCAGCCTGCTGGCTTGCAGGCAGCGTGTCGGCGGCGTGCTGATGGCCGATGGCCGCGATCTGGACCGTGACCAGTACCAGGACCAGCAGCAGCGCGTGTGTCAGCCGACGCATACCGGCATTGTACACGGCAAAGCTACCGCTAGAACCGGACCGCGATACCTGCGAGTGCCTCGGCCTGGAGCACGGTCGAGCTGCTCGAGACGATCCGGCAAAGCCCGTCGCCGCCGTCGGAACGGCAGAAGAATGCCGTGTCGGAATCGACCGCGGTGAGATAACCGCGCGCTTCGAATCGCAACGAGATGTTTTCCGCCAGCGGCAGCGCAAATCCCAGGGCCATGGAGCCGGAGAACTTCGTCTGGTCGCGCGAATCGGGACCGGAGGCCGAAAACCGCGTCGCGCCAAGTCCGGCGGCGAAATAAGGCCGGAAGCGCTCATGACTGCCGAGCGGCACGGTGCCGCCGAGATGCAGATACTCGATGTCCACGTCGTGCAGGACGCCGAATTCGTCATCGACCGCGGACCCCTGGCGCGAATACCAGAGCTGGAAGAAACGGTCGTCGCCCGGCCGGTAGCGCAGCTCGAGTGCGATCGCAAAACTTTCCCCCTCGTCGAAGTCGCGGTCGTCGCCGGTGTGGGCGTCCTCGAGACTGCCGCCGGCGCGATAACCGGCATGGGCGGCGATCTGGAACTGCGGCAGTTCGGCTGCCGCGGCGAAGGGCGCGCCGGCCGCGAACAGCGCGCCGATGATGAGCAGGCGGCACATGGGGCGATGACTATCGCACATTAGAAAGTTTCGCACTACGATCAGCGCTGACATGCGCATCACCACCGACAAGCTGCCGCGCACGCTCGATCAAGCGCTCGCCAATGCCTGGCTGATCGCGGGCGACGAGCCGCTACTGGTCGCCGAAGCCGCGGACGCGATCCGTGCGCGTGCGCGCGCGGCCGGTTTCAGCGGTCGTGAACTGTTCATCACGGACCGTTCGTTCGACTGGTCGGAGCTGCTGGCATCCTGCCAGTCGCTGTCGCTGTTTTCAGATCGGTGCATCATCGAGGTGCGCATGCCGAGCCCGCGGCCGGGCAAGGAGGGCGGCGCGATGCTGGCGAGGCTGGCCGCGGATCCGCCGCCGGATACCTTGCTGCTGGTCACGACCACGCGGCCCGAAGGTGAAACCTACTCGACCGCCTGGTTCAAGGCCTTCGAGAAACACGGCCACGTCGTGCTGGCCTGGCCGGTCGAGATCGCGCGCTTGCCACGCTGGATCGCGGAGCGTGCGGCGCGTCACGGGCTCGTCCTCGACACCGACGCCGCGGCGCTGCTGGCCGAACGCGTCGAAGGCAATCTGCTCGCCGCGCACCAGGAGATCGAAAAGCTCGCGCTGCTG
>JALYJS010000167.1 GCA_030799345.1 Pseudomonadota bacterium
ATATGACGCGACCAGTGACAGCAGGAATGCGCCGCCGAATATCTTGCCCGGATGCCCTTTCCGCAGCTCGTCGTCGGTCAGACCCGAGGCTCGCTGCCAGGCCTTCAGGAACATCACCTTCGAATACGGCCAGCAGATTCACCTCAGGCATTGGATTTCCACTCTCTGCGTCGTTGTGGACTGCGGCGGGCCGGCGCTTTGGCTGGACGCAGCAGACGGTTGAAATGTTCCTTAAGCTGGTCGATGGCGCGGTCGAAGTAACCGATGTCGCGGTAACTGCGCGCGAGCATCACGCCGCCTTCCATGGTCGTCAGCACGAATTCCGCGAGCGCGCGCCGGTCGACGCCCGGCGGCACGCGGCTGCCGGCAGCCTTCAGGCAGCCTTCGATTGCCGCGGTCCAGTTGGTGAAATTCTGCGCAAGGCGTTCCCGCACCGGCGGGTCGGGCTCGTGGATCTCGAGCGCGAGGCTGCCGATCGGGCAGCCGTAGGTGCAGTCGGTCTGGATCAGCGCCTCGCGGTAGCCGTCCAGCAGCTTCCAGATCTTGTCGATTGGATCGGCGACGCTGCGCCAGGCGGGCTCGAGCAGCATCTGCTGGATACCGCCGATGTACGTATCGAGCACGGCGATCAGTACGTCCTGCTTGCCAGGAAAGAAGTGATAGAGACTGCCGCTGTTGACGCCCGCGCGGGAGAGGATGTCGGCGACCGAGGTCGAGCCGTAGCCTTTCTCCCAGAACAGGTGCATCGCGGCCTCCAGGATGCGCCAGCGGGTATCGGTGGGCGGTTGGTTAATCATGCGAAACTGCGGCAGCCGTGAAACCCGGCCGCCCGGGCGGCGGTCACAGGCAAGGAGGCCCCTTCGGTTCCGGGGGAGGAATGACCATGCACCACCTGACCATCGCGACCCTGATGCTGCCGGCGCTCCTGCTGGTCGCTCCGCATGCGGACGGAGACAAACCCCAGGCTGAAAGCACGGAGGCTGTTACGGAAGTGAAAGAGGCGAAGGAACAGGCGTTCAAGCCGCCGCCGGGCTTCCGGGAGCGCAAGCGCGGAAAGCACGTCGTGTACTGCCGCCGTGAGGAACCGAAGGGCTCGCGGTTCCCGTCGGAGACCTGCTACGACGAGCAGGGCATTCGCGACATGCTGCAGTCGCAGCGCGAAGACCAGATAAAAATAGACCAGATCCGCAGGACCGAGGCGACTACCCGAGGCTGCTGCTGAGCCGGTCGCCGCGGCGGCAGCGCATGCCTGCCGTGGTTTTGCGACTTGATTGATCATTCAACCAAGTCTGCTACACTACCGCCCCATGCGCAAGGACCTCGCATCGCGCCCACTGGCCGCGCTGCCGGTTCCCGCGATCATGGAACGCCTGGCAACGGCGCTCGCGGCGAGCGACGGCGTGGATGGCGCGCACTGCGTGCACGAATTGTGGATGCGCGGCGAGCCGCCGATGAATGTCGAAGCGGCGCTGGCGGCGCTCTGGGAGCGTGCATCTGCGACCATTCCCGAGTGGCTGCCGATGCACTACGTGGACTGGCTGCCACGCGTCTACGAAGTTGCGGCAGCCTGTCGCGCCGCTGCCGGCGGACGTACACATCTGTACCTGGTCCTGCTCGATTACGCCGATTCCGCCCGCGGCCCGTATGGCCTCTATGTCGGCATGAGTCGTTATCCGGCGGCGTTGCGGTTCGATCAGCACAAGGCGGGCATCCGGGCGGCCGGACCCGTGCTCAAGCGCGGTATCGAGGTGTTGACGGGGCCCGTGCAGCACCTGTGCTGGATCGCACGCGGGGAGGCGGCGCGCATCGAGGAGGAGCTCGCGGAAGCGCTGCGCGTGTCCGGACTTATCGTCAAGGGCGGTCACTGAAGCCATAGCGCCGGCGCCGCTATACTGGCGCCCGTGCTCAATCTAAATGAGTTCGTCAGCCGCGCATGAGCCTGCGCAGCACGATCGAAGAGACGCTGGTCCGCATCGCGATGATTGGGGTCGTTCCCGGCCGCTGGTTCCTGAAGCGACCGGATCCCTCGACGATCAAGGCTCGAAGCGGCGTGCTGTCGATCGAGATCGTGAGCCACTGCTGGCAGTACGCGCACCTGCTCGCGTACCAGCTCAGTTCGCTCGTCAACTACCCACCGACGCGCGCACGGGTGCGGATGACGGTCTTCCACGCCGAGGAAGACACGAGGACGATGGCGCTGTTGCAGTTCTTTGGCGGCCTTGCGGTGCCCGGCGTCACCTGGAACTGGCAGCCGCTGCCGCGCGCCAGCCTGTTTCGGCGCGCGATCGGCAGGAGCCTCGCCGCGCGCAATACCGTCGCCGACTGGGTCTGGTTCACGGATTGCGACATCGTGTTTCATCGTGACTGCATCGATACGCTCGCGGATCTGCTGCAGCAGCGCCGGGAGTTCATGGTGTATCCGAAGGAGGAACGCGTGACGCCGATGCTCGCGGAAACCGACCCCGTGCTG
>JALYJS010000468.1 GCA_030799345.1 Pseudomonadota bacterium
GCGTCAGTGAGGTCGAGTTCGGCGAGGTTCGTACCAACCTCAAGCTGGACGCCAGGCTGTTCCGCTTCGATCCGCCGAAGGGGACGGAGGTGATTTCGGCGCAATAGCGCCGGAATCATTGATGACAACCGCGTCTGCACCGCTCGCCGATCGCATGCGGCCACGCCGGCTCGACGAGGTGGTCGGCCAGTCCCACCTGATCGCTGCCGGCGCGCCGCTGCGCCAGCTGCTCGATCGCGGGCATGTGCCGTCGATGGTGTTCTGGGGCCCGCCGGGCACCGGCAAGACCACGCTGGCGCGCCTCGTGGCGAGTGAGTCGGACTGCGATTTCCGGCAGCTCTCGGCAGTGATGGCCGGCGTCAAGGACATCCGCGAAGCCGTGACGCGCGCGCGCATGCAGCTCGACGCGAAACCCTCGCGTCGCACGGTGCTGTTCATCGACGAGATCCACCGCTTCAACAAGGCGCAGCAGGATGCGCTGCTGCCGCACGTCGAGGACGGCACGCTGATCCTGGTCGGCGCGACCACCGAGAACCCCTCGTTCGAGCTCAATTCCGCGCTGTTGTCGCGCGCGCGCGTCTATGTGCTGAAGCCGCTGGTTGCCGCGGAGATCCAGACCCTGCTGTTGCGCGCGCTCGAAGATCCTGCGCGCGGGCTCGGAGGTTCCGGGATCTTGCTGGAAGACGAGGCGCTGGCGCTTCTGGCTGACGCCGCCGACGGCGACGCCCGTCGGGCGCTCAACCTGCTCGAAGTTGCGGCGGATCTGGCGGCGGACTCGACCCACGAACGCCTCATTACGCAGGACAGCGTACGCGCTGCAACCGCCGGCGGGCATCGGCGATTCGACAAGCGCGGTGAACTCTTCTATGACCAGATCTCGGCCCTGCACAAGTCCGTGCGCGACAGCGATCCCGATGCGGCGCTCTACTGGCTGTGCCGCATGATCGATGGCGGATGCGATCCCGGGTTCATTGCCCGGCGGCTGACGCGCATGGCGAGCGAGGACATCGGCAATGCTGACCCACGCGCGTTGACCTTGACGCTCGCGGCCTGGGACAGCTACGACCGGCTCGGAACCCCTGAAGGCGAGCTGGCATTGGCGCAGGCCTGCGTATTCATGGCCTGCAGCCCCAAGAGCAATGCGGTTTATGCCGCATACGGAGCCGCCATGAAGGATGCCCGGGAGCTGGGCACACTCGAGGTGCCGTTACACCTGCGGAACGCCCCGACGCGCTTGATGAAGGACCTCGGCTACGGCAAGGGGTATCGCTACGCGCACGACGAAACCGATGCGCTGGTGGCCGGCCAGCGTCATTTCCCGGATGCGATGGAGCCGCGCAATTACTATGATCCGGTCCCGCGTGGCCTCGAGTTGAAGCTGCGCGAGACGCTCGAACGCGTGCGCGCCGGTCGCGAGGCGAAGTCGGGCGGCACGACCAAAGGAACAGACGACCGTGCTTGATATCCGCCAGTTGCGCAGCGATCCGCAGGCAGTCGCCGCCAATCTCGCGCGCCGCGGCTACGCGCTCGACCTTGATGCGTTCTCGGCGCTGGAAGCCAAGCGAAAGGAAGCGCAGATCGCGGTCGATGCGCTGCGCAACGAACGCAACACGCGCTCGAAAGCCATCGGCAAGGCCAAATCGCAGGGACAGGACGTGGCGCCCCTGCTCGCAGAAGTCGAGTCGCTGGGCTCACGGCTGACCGCAGGCGAAGAGTCGCTCAACCGGTTGCAATCGGATATTGACCGGCGCCTGCTCGACATGCCGAATCTGCTGCACGACAGCGTGCCCGCCGGTCGCGATTCCTCCGCCAATGTCGAGATTCGCCGGCACGGCGAACCGGTGCGGCACGATTTCGAACCGGCGGACCACGTCGCGATTGCCGAGGGGCTTGGCGGGCTCGACCCGGTCGCTGCAAGCCGACTGTCCGGGGCGCGATTCGCCGTGCTGACCGGACCGGTCGCAGCGCTGCATCGGGCACTCGCGCAATTCATGCTCGACCTGCACGTGCGCGAGCATGGCTACCGCGAGGCCTGGGTGCCTTACCTCGTATCCCGCTCGGCGTTGACCGGAACAGGCCAGTTGCCCAAGTTCGAGCAGGACCTGTTCCGGCTTCAGCGCGACGCTTCGGAAAGCGAATTGTTCCTGATCCCGACCGCGGAGGTGCCGCTGACGAATATCGCGGGCGACCGGATACTCGATGCGGGGGAACTGCCCCTCAAGCTGGTCGCGCACACCCCGTGCTTTCGCTCGGAGGCCGGCTCCTATGGCAAGGACACCCGCGGATTGATACGCCAGCACCAGTTCGACAAGGTTGAACTGGTGCAGATCGTGCGGCCCGAAGAATCCTATCGCGCCCTCGAAGAACTTACCGGGCATGCATCGCGGGTGCTTGAGCTGCTGCAGCTGCCGTACCGCGTCATGGCGTTGAGCGCCGGCGATATCGGCTTCGCCAGCGCGAAAACTTACGATCTGGAAGTCTGGCTGCCGGCGCAGGGCGCTTATCGCGAAATTTCGTCCTGCAGCAATTGCGAGGCATTCCAGGCGCGGCGCATGCAGGCACGCTGGCGAAATACGGAAAGCGGCAAGCCCGAGCCGGTGCACACGCTCAATGGGTCAGGGCTTGCGGTCGGGCGCGCGCTGGTCGCGGTGCTCGAGAACTGCCAGCAGGCCGACGGCACGGTGACCGTGCCGCAGGTGCTGCGTCCTTACCTCCGAGGCACCGAGCGCCTCAAGCCGGCCTGATCAGTCGTCGCCGCCGGCGCCGAACAGGTGCATCAGGCTCGCGAACAGGTTGTAGATGCTGACGTAGAGCGTGACCGTCGCGAGGATGTAGTTCGTCTCGCCGCCATGGATGATCTCGCCGGTCTGGTAAAGGATCAGCCCTGAGGCCAGCAGGACGAATGCGCCGGATACCGCGAGCGACAGTGCCGGCATCGAGAAGATGACCGCCACCAGTCCGAGCAGGAACGCAGTCAGGATACCGACGAACAGGAACCCGCCCATGAACGAGAAGCGGTGCCCGCTCCTGATCGCGTAAGCCGACAGTGCGAAGAACACAATCGCCGTGAGGCCGAGCGCATTCAGCACGACGGCATCGCCGTTCGGGATGGCCTGCAGGTAGTAGCCGATGATTGGCCCGAGCGTGTAGCCCATGAAGCCGGTCAGGGCGAACACCGAGACGATGCCCATGGCGCTATTGGCGGTCTTGTGGACGAGAAAGAGCAGCCCAAAGTAGCCGACCAGCGTGATCATGAGCCCTGGATGCGGCAGGCTGAAGGCGAGGGCAATACCGCACA
>JALYJS010000495.1 GCA_030799345.1 Pseudomonadota bacterium
GTGCGGAAGTGTTCGAATACGCCGCGCGGGCAATCAAGCAGTCGGTCACCGGTACCGGCGCCGCAGAGAAAGTACAGGTGCAGCACATGATCAAGGCGCTGCTCGCGCTGCAAGGCCGGCTCGCGTCCGATGCGGCGGATGCGCTGGCGATTGCCGTCTGTCACGCCAACCACCGGACCGCGCGCCGGTGATCGGCCACCTTCGCGGCCGCCTGGTCCGCAAAGCGCCGCCAGCGCTGATCATCGACGTCGGCGGTGTCGGCTACGAGCTGGAAGCGCCGATGTCGACCTTCTACCGGCTGCCTGAGATCGGCAGCGCGGTCGAATTGCACACGCATCTCGTCATCCGCGAAGACGCGCACCTGCTCTACGGCTTTGCGACCGAAGACGAGCGCCGGCTGTTCCGCGACTTGCTGCGCGTCACCGGTATCGGTCCCAAGATCGGACTCGCGCTGCTGTCCGGGATTGACGTCGACACCTTCCTGCTGTGCGTCGAGGCGCAGGATGTCGACGCGCTGACCCGCATTCCTGGCATCGGCCGCAAGACGGCGGAACGACTGCTGATCGAGATGCGCGATCGCATCCGCGCGCTGGGACAGCTGCCGTCAGCGGCGAACCGGCTGAGTCCGGCAGCGGGCGCCCAGGCGGAAGCATTCGCGGCGCTCGTTGCGCTCGGCTACCGGCCGGGCGAAGTGACACGACTGCTGAAAAGCGTGGATCACGAAGGTGCAGGCACGGAGGAGCTGATCCGCCGGGCGCTGCAGGCGGCTGCAAGGTAGGATCAACGGATGATCGAACAGGACCGGGTCACCACGGCGACCGCGACACGCGAGGACGAAGTGCTCGCGCAGACCGTGCGGCCCAAGCGCCTTGACGACTACATCGGCCAGGAGGCGGTGAAGCAGCAGATGGGCATTTTCGTCGAAGCGGCCCGCAGACGTGGCGAGGCGCTCGACCACGTCCTGATATTCGGACCTCCCGGGCTCGGCAAAACCACGCTGGCCCACATCGTCGCGCACGAGCTCGGCGTCGGCCTGCGCCAGACTTCAGGACCGGTGCTCGAACGGCCGGGCGATCTCGCGGCGATTCTGACCAACCTGCAGCCGCGCGACGTGCTGTTCGTCGACGAGATTCACCGCCTCAGCCCGATCGTGGAGGAGATCCTTTATCCGGCGATGGAGGACTTCCAGCTCGACATCCTGATCGGCGAGGGCCCTGCCGCGCGCTCGATCAAGCTCGACCTGCCGCCATTCACGCTGGTAGGCGCAACGACACGGGCGGGCCTGCTGACGTCGCCGCTCCGCGACCGCTTTGGCATCGTGCAGCGGCTGGATTACTACACCGAAGAAGAGATCCGGCAGATTGTCGTGCGCACGGCCGGGATCTTCGGCCTCGAGATCGACGCCGCAGGTGCCACGGCGCTGGCTCAGCGCTCGCGCGGTACACCACGCATCGCCAATCGCCTGTTGCGGCGGGTGCGGGATTACGCGGAGGTGCGTGCGGCCGGGCGTATCGATGGCGATGTCGCGACCAGTGCCCTCGACATGCTCGAAGTCGACCGCGAAGGTTTTGACCTGCTCGATCGTCGCCTCCTGATGACCATCATTGAACGATTCAATGGTGGTCCCGTGGGCATAGACAGTCTCGCCGCGACGCTCGGTGAAGAACGCGACACGCTTGAAGACGTGGTGGAGCCCTATCTGATCCAGCAGGGATTCCTGGTGCGCTCCGCCCGGGGTCGCGTAGCGACGAAGAGCGCGTGGCGTCACTTCGGCCTCGAACCACCCGCCGATTCGTCGGGCAGCCTGCCCTTGTTCCGCGGCTGACGCGACCCGATGCAGCCATTCACGATCCCGGTGCGGGTTTACTGGGAGGACACGGATGCCGGCGGCATCGTGTACTACGCCAATTACCTGCGCTTCCTCGAGCGCGCGCGCACCGACTGGCTGACTTCGCTCGGCATCGACCAGACGGTGCTGCTGCGCGACGAACGCCGCCAGTTCGTCGTGGTCGAAGCCCACGTCCATTACCATCGGCCAGCCCGCTATGGCGACAATCTGAGTGTGTCGGTGTGGCTCGAGGAATGCCGCGGCGCATCGATCATGATGGGCCAGGACGTGCGCCGCGGATCTCCTGACGGTGAGTTGCTGGTCAGCGCTACCGTCCGTGCTGCCTGTCTGGATTCTGCCAGCTTGCGGCCACGGCCATTGCCGTCTGCGCTTGCCGCACTGAATTGAGGAAATGCCGTTGAACGAATCACATTCGATACTGCAATTGCTCCTGCAGGCGGGGCCCGTGGTGCAGGGGATCATCGCGCTCCTGCTCGCCGCATCGATGCTTTCCTGGACCATCA
>JALYJS010000178.1 GCA_030799345.1 Pseudomonadota bacterium
GTGGCGGATCGCTCGGTACTGGTCGTCCCGATGGCTCATTGGGGACCGGCAAACCTGACGGTTCACTTGGTACGGGCCGTTTAGCTGGTTCATTGGGCACCGGTCGCCGTGGCGGATCGCTCGGTACTGGTCGTCCCGATGGCTCATTGGGGACCGGCAGATCGGCCGAGTAGAAATTCCACTCACAGTCGCTTTCAATCCAGGCCGCGCCTAACCCGCGCGGCTTTGTTTTTTCGGCGTGCTAGTCGCGCCAACCCCGCGGCGGTCCCGTCGCATCCCATGTCGTAAGCTTGGTCCCGCGCGCGTCTGCGCGGTCGGGGACTTTCTGATGCGTCTAAAGACTTTTGCCGTGATTGCTGCAACAGCGGCGCTATTGATCACTGCCTGCGGCAGCCGGGCACCGGATCCGGCCGACGCCGCAAAGCCACTCGTCCTGCGTCGCGGGTTAGGCGGCCAGCCAGGCTCGCTCGATCCGCATCGTGCGGAGGATGCTTTTTCTTACGACGTGCTGCGTGACCTTTACGAAGGCCTGACGGCCAGCAGTCCGAGTGGGGAAGTCATTCCTGCTGCCGCCGAATCATGGCGCACTGCGGACGGCGGCAAAACCTATATCTTCAAAATACGCAGTGGTGCCCGGTGGTCCAATGGCGACGTAGTCACCGCGGGGCATTTCGTGACTGCGTTTAGACGCGCTATGGATCCGGCGACCGCATCCGGTGCGGCGGATCTGCTCCGAACTATCGTGAATGCCCCGGCGATACTGGACGGTTCCATGCCGCCGGATCAGCTCGGCGTCCGCGCCCTGGATGAACGCAGACTCGAGATCAACTTGTCGCGACCGGTTCCTTTCTTTCCAGACATCCTGACCAACACGGTTGCCTCGCCAATCCATCCTTCGTCGCTCGCGGCCACTGCAGATCTGGCGAAGCCGGGCTCCGCCATAACGAATGGTCCGTACATGCTGGCCGAACTCACGCCGGGTGCGAATCTGAAACTCGTGCGCAATCCGCATTTCACCGACGCGGCGATTGTGGCATACGATGAAGTTCACTACGAATTCGTGCCGGATGAGAATGCGGAATTCACACGCTTTCGCGCGGGCGAACTGGATGTGACGAACTCCGTGCCGGAGCAACGATTCGAGGCGCTGGCGCGCGACCCGACATCCGGTTTACAGCATCGCGCCTGGCTGGCTACTTTCTACTTCAGTTTCAATACTGATCGCGGCCCGCTGGGCGGCAGCTCCGCGCTCCGCGAGGCGCTCTCGCTTGCCGTTGACCGCGAAGCGATTACGCGTGGGGTGACCCGGGCGGGGCAGGTAGCGGCTTATTCGCTGGTACCGGAGGGCGTCTGGAACTATGAGCCCCCCAGCTACACTTGGAGAACATTGTCGGTCGAACAACGCGCGGCCCGCGCGCGTGACTTGTATGCCGCCGCCGGCTACTCAAGCAGGAACCCGCTGAAGCTGCGGCTTCTTTACAACGAGAACGTACTCGTGCAGCGCGTCTGCATCGCGATCGCTTCGATGTGGAAGGAAACGCTCGGCGTGGACGTGCAGTTGATCGAAATGGAGTTCAAGGCCTACCTGTCGGCGCGCGCCGATCCGGCGCAGTGGGATGTCGTGCGCGTAGGCTGGACGGCCGATTACAACGACGCGTCGACTTTCCTGGATACGATGACCGTGGGGAGTCCGCAGAATTTTGGCCGCTGGTCAGATAAGCGTTATGCGGCGCTTCTGGATGATGCGGCGTCGGAGACCGATGCTGACAGGCGCAAGGCGAAGCTACACGAAGCGGAATCCGTCATGCTTGATCAGTATCCGCTGCTGCCTGTTTATTTCTACGTGACGAGGCGCCTCGTGCAGCCACGCATCGAGGCGCCTCCCATCAATCCGATGAATCGCACCTATTCGCGATACTTTGCTATCGCTGAGTGATCGCCTTATTCGGCGACCTCCGCCTTCGCAGGGTCGGCGACCTCCACCTTCGGGGGGTCGGTGCGTTCCACCTTCGCGGCCTTGACCAGGCCGTCAAGATGCTCTTCGAACTTCTTTTGGTTCACCAGCGGCGCGAGTTGAGCCTTGACCGCTTCGAACGGGGGCGGAGTGGTCGGGCGGGTTTCTTCGACCTTGATGATGTGCCAGCCGAACTCAGACTGCACCGGTGTCGCCGTGTACTTGCCGACTTCGAGATCCCGCACGGCATCGGCGAAGGGCTTCACCATCTGCGCGGGGTTGAACCAGCCGAGATCGCCGCCTTCGGTAGAGGAGCCGTCCGAGGAATTCTCAGTGGCAAGCTTCTCAAAGCTTGCGCCCTTATCGATCTGCGCGATCAGGTCTTTCGCCTTGGCCTCGTCAGCGACGAGGATGTGCCGCGCGCGATACTCGAGCGGCGGAATCTCGGCGATGCGCGCGTCGTATTCCGCTTTCAGCTCCGCGTCGGTCGGCTCGGCGTTATCGACTACCTTTTTAAACAGCAGTTCCGCCATGGAACTCATGCGCACGAGCTCCAGACGGGCGTTCGCTTCTCCTTCGCCGAGGTTCTGCTTCTCGGCTTCCTGGGCGCCGGCATACATGCCGATGAGCTCGTCGAGCGCTTCGGTGCGTTCTTCCGCGGTCAGCGTGTCTTCGGTCTTGCCGGCATGGCGCGTCTTGAGATAAAGCTCCCACACGGAGCGCGATATAGGAGCGCCGTTCACGACGGCAACCGGCTTGGCGGTCGCATTTTCCGGCGTCTCGGCTTTGGTGCAACCGATCGCCAGCAGCGATGCTGCGAATGCGATTGCCAGTACCTTCGTATGTCTCATGTTTTCCTCGGGGGGTTGTCGTCGTCGGGTGAAATGGCTTCGATGTTCAATGCATGTATGTCGCCCGGCATCATGTCCGCCAGGACCTCATAAACCATCCGGTGCCTCTGCAAGCGGCTGCGGCCGCTGAATGCCTGAGACTCGATCCGCACCTGAAAGTGCCCGGCGCCATCGCGGGCTCCCGCATGGCCGGCATGCCTTGCGCTGTCGTCGATCACCGACACATGGGCCGCTGCAAACGCCGATTCGAGCTGGGACTTTATGCGTTCAACGCGGGGCAATGTCATCCTGCCTGGCCTTTCCGGCAATCCAGAAACCCTGCCCCACGACAAATGCGAGTGTCAGCCCAAGCAGACCGTAAAGCTTGAAATTAACCCAGGTCTCTTCGTCGAAATAGCGGAACACCACCAGGTTGACCGCGCCCAGTAGCAGGAAGAATGCGGCCCAGGCCGCATTGAGCCGGCGCCATTGGCCGGCTTCGAGGTCGAACTGCGCATCGGCAATCTTGACCAGGCGCTGGATGATGGGCCGGCCGCCAAATAGCCAGTGACTTGCAATGAATACCGCGGCAAACAGCCAGTTCACCACGGTCACCTTCCACATGATGAACAGCGGATTGCGGATCGCGAGCGTCAGGCCGCCGAAGACGAGCACGAGTCCGGCCGACACGAGATGCATCGGATTGACGCTGCGCTTGCGGATCCAGTGAATCGCCACCTGGAGCAACGTCGCCACGATGATCACCGTGGTCGCGACGAATATGTCCTTGGTCAGTTTGTACGCGACGAAGAACGCGATGACCGGCAGGAAATCGAACAAAAGCTGCATGCGCGGGACCGGCGTGAGGGGCGCCAATGATAGCGGATGCGGCGCGGCAATGCGTCCGGGCCATAATATGCGATGGCCGAGCGGCTGGAACTGCACCCGACGACACCGCAAGCTCGCCTGCTGCGAACGGCAGTGGATTGCCTGCGCAGCGGCGGGGTCATCGTGTATCCCACGGATTCCTGCTACGCGCTCGGATGTGCAATTGGCGCCAAAGTGGCGATGGAGCGGATCCAGCGCATTCGCCAGACCGGCAAGCGCCACTTTTTCACCGTTATCTGCCGTGACCTGTCGGAGATTGCCCGCTTTGCACGAGTCGAGAACTGGCAGTACCGGTTGCTCAAGGCGTTTACGCCGGGGCCCTATACGTTCGTGTTGCAGGCAAAGCGCGAAGTGCCGCGCCGGCTGCTTGACGAACGCCGCCGGACGGTGGGGATCCGAGTACCGGATCACCCGGTAGTGGCTGCGTTGCTGACCGAGTATGCCGAACCGCTGATGAGCACGACCCTGATGCTGGACGGCGACACGACGGCGATGACGGATGCCCGGGAGATCGACGAACGGATAGGGTATGTAGTCGATCTCATCCTGGACGCCGGCAACTGCGGGCTCGAACCGAGCACCATCGTCGATTTGTCCGGCAAATCTCCGAAGTTGCTGCGCGCCGGCAAAGGCGATCCGCGGCCATTCCAATGACCGGCAGGAGCGGGCCACGCATCGTATAATCCGGGCAATTCCCCGGCATTTGGTTCGGGGCGCCTACTGGACGGTCCATGGATCCGGCTTCGTTTCTTTTCACGCTCTCTATTGCCGCCATACCCGTCGTCTTTGCGATCACCGTGCATGAAGTGGCCCACGGCTGGGTGGCAAAAGCCTTCGGCGACCGCACGGCTGAGATGCAAGGCCGGCTGACGCTGAATCCCATCAAGCACATTGATCCGATCGGTACCGTGCTGGTGCCGGCCATCATGCTGCTGCTGCCCGGTAATTTCCTGTTCGGCTGGGCGAAGCCGGTGCCCGTGGATTCGCGCAACATGCGCAGCCCCCGCAGCAACATGGTGTGGGTCTCGGCCGCGGGTCCCGCCGCGAATCTGCTCATGGCGGTCTTTTGGGCATTCCTCCTGATGCTGAGTCAGAACGTGGATATCGGTATCGCGGGGCAGTGGATCGGATCGATGGCGGCGATTGGCATCTTCATCAACATTCTGCTGGCGGTATTCAACATGCTGCCGATCCCCCCGCTCGACGGCGGCCAACTATTCATCAACCTGCTCCCGCGCGGACCCATCAGCTCCATGCTCGAAGCGATCGCGCCGTTTGGTCTCTTCATCGTGCTCGGGCTCTTGATAACGGGCTTTCTGTGGCCGCTGGTGAGCGGTCCGGTCAGTTACCTTCAGGGCCTGCTGGTGGCGATTTTCGGGCTGCACACGGGTTGAGCGGCATGTCAGCCAACCACGCCCAGAATCGTCGCGTCGTGTCCGGCATGCGGCCGACCGGACAGCTCCACCTCGGCAATTACCACGGCGCACTGGCTAACTGGGTCGAGCTGCAGTACCGCTACGAGTGCTTTTTCTTCGTGGCCGACTGGCATGCGCTGACGACTGGCTACGAGGCCACAGCTGCATTCAAATCAAATGCCCATGAAGTCGTCGTGGACTGGCTGGGTGCCGGACTGAATCCCGCGGCATGCACCATCTTCATCCAGTCACGTATTCCCGAGCATGCGGAATTGCATCTCATCCTCTCGATGGTTACGCCGGTGTCCTGGCTCGAGCGCGTACCCACCTACAAGGACCAGATCGAGCAGCTCAAGGACAAGGATCTGAGTACCTACGGGTTTCTGGGCTATCCGTTGCTGCAAAGCGCGGACATCCTGATGTACCGCCCGGAGTTCGTGCCGGTCGGTGAGGATCAGGTTGCACATGTGGAGATCACGCGCGAGATCGCGCGCCGCTTCAATAACATTTACGGGCGTGAGCCCGATTTCGCGGCCCGCATCGAGAAGGCGGTCAAGCGCCTCGGCTCGCGCAATGCCGCGCAATACACGGAGCTTCGCCGCCAGTTCCAGGAGCAGGGCGACGCGGACGCCCTCGCGCAGGCGCGCCTCCTGATCGAATCGGGCGCGCGCCTGACGGTCGCGGATCGCGAGCGCCTGCTCGGCCACCTGACCGGTGGCGGCCGCGGCATCCTGCCGGAACCGGGAGCGCTACTGACGAAGTCGCCGAAGGTGCCGGGTCTGGACGGACGCAAAATGTCCAAGTCCTACGGCAACACGATCGGTTTGCGCGAGGATCCCGACAGCGTGGAGAAGAAGCTGCGCGCGATGCAGACCGACCCGGCGCGCATCCGGCGCAGCGATCCTGGCGATCCGGACAAGTGCCCGGTGTGGGACCTGCACAAGATCTATTCGAACGATGAAACCAGGGCCTGGGTGCAGCAGGGGTGTCGTACGGCGGGAATCGGCTGCCTGGACTGCAAGAAACCGCTGATCGACGCCGTGCTGGTGCAGCTGGCGACTTTCCGTCAGCGTGCCCGGGAGTTCGAGGAGAATCCGGAACTGGTGCGCGGCATTGTGGACGAGGGCTGCGAACGCGCACGCGAGGCTGCGCGTGCCACAATGAATGAAGTCCGTCTAGCCGTGGGTCTGGAGTACCGGTGACCGAGCCGCAGCAGGGCGAAATGCCGTTTGCGTTCGTCGAGGGCGAACCCGCCACCGAGATGCCGCGGGACCTCTACATACCTCCGCAGGCACTCGAGGTGTTCCTCGAGGCGTTCGAAGGCCCGCTCGATCTGCTGCTGTACCTCATCCGTCGCCAGAACATCGACGTGCTGGACATTCCGATCGCGGATATCACGCGCCAGTACATGGAATACATCCAGCTGATGCAGGAACTCGATCTCGAACTCGCCGGCGAGTACCTGCTGATGGCCGCCATGCTGGCCGAAATCAAGTCGCGCATGCTGCTGCCCAGAAGCAGCGAGGGCGACCAGGAAGAAGAAGATCCGCGCGCCGAGCTGGTTCGCCGCCTGCAGGAATACGAGCGATTCAAGCGTGCGGCGGAGGACATCGACCGGCTGCCGCGCATGGAACGTGACGTGCACCCGGCGGTCGCGGAACTCACGCATCGGCAGGTGGTGCAGCTGCTTCCGGAGATCGCACTGCAGGAGATGCTGGTCGCATTCAAGGATGTCGTGCAGCGCGCGACGATGTTTGCGCATCTACACGTGCGTCGCGAAACCCTGTCGGTCCGGCAGCGCATGTCGGAAGTGCTCGCGCAGCTCGATGGCCCTGCACTCGTGGAATTCTTCCGGCTGTTTCGCCCGGAGGAAGGCCGCATGGGCGTGACGGTGACATTCGCGGCACTCCTGGAACTGCTGCGCGAAGGCCTGGTCGAGATCGTGCAGACGGAGCCTTACCACCCCCTGCACGTGCGGCGCGCCGAACACGACCCTGACGCCACGGCGCTCGATGACGTGGAAATCACAACGGCCTGACGGGAAGATCAGTCCATGAGCAATGATCAATTGAAGCAGGTGGTGGAAGCAGCTCTTCTGGCGTTTGGACAGCCGCTCAGCGTCGACCAGCTGCGCGAAATCTTCGACGAGTTCGAACGGCCCGAAGCAGCCGCAATCCGCAGGGCGCTGGCGGAGCTGGCTGAAGACTGCAGCGGGCGGCCGATGGAACTGGTGGAGGTCGCGAGCGGCTGGCGCTTGCAGGTGCGCGCGGAGTTTTCTGGCCGCCTGTCCAAGCTCTGGCAGGAGCGACCGAGCCGTTACTCCCGGGCGTTGCTGGAGACACTGGCCCTGATCGCCTACCGGCAACCCATTACGCGCGCCGAAATCGAGGATGTTCGTGGCGTCACGGTCAATCCGAATATCGTGCGCACCTTGACCGAACGGGGCTGGATTCGTGTCGTCGGGCATCGGGAGGTGCCCGGACATCCGGAGCTTCTGGGCACGACGCGCGAGTTCCTCGACTACTTTGGACTGAAGAGCCTCGACGAGCTCCCGTCGCTCGCGGCGCTGAAGGACATGGACGATGTCGGCATCCAGCTCGAGTTTGCGGGTCCGGTTACCGTGCAGGCGGCGGTCGCCAACATGCCGGCGGCCAACGACGCCGAAGTCGTGAATTGATCCGTCGCGGCGCCGCCGCGGTCGCGTGTTGTCATGCGTGAGCGCATCCAGAAACTGCTTGCCGCCCGCGGCATCGGCTCCCGCCGCCAGGTGGAAGCCTGGATCGTCGCCGGGCGCATTACCGTCAATGGCAAGCCGGCATCGCCCGGGCAACCGGTCGATGGCCGCGATGATGTACGGCTCGACGGTCGCCGCCTGCGCCTGGACCGCGGCGGGGCCGGCGAACACCTGGGCATGATCTACCACCGACCCGCGCAGGAAGATATTCGTCCCGGTGCGGACGGCGCCACACCGAGCTCCATCGAGCGCCTGCCAAAGTCCGCGGGCCGCCGCTGGATTCCGATCAGCCCGCTCGCCGCCAATGATGGCGGACTTGAACTGTTCGTTACGGACGGCGGGCTGGCTGCCGCTCTGACGCGGCGGGGAATTGCCATTCCCGCCGAATACAGCGTACGTGTCCGTGGCGTGTTCGACGACGCGACGATTTTTGAAGCCCTGACTGCCGCAACGACCAGGGCGGGACTCACCGGGCAGGTGACGGGCGCCGTTCCGGCGGGCGGCGAGGGCAGCAATCGCTGGATCCAGGTGACTTCGACCGGCCTTCGCCCGCGCGACCTGAAACAGTTGTTCGACAGTTGTGGCCTCGAGGCTAACCGCATTCTGCGCACCCGGTTCGGCCCCATTTCGATGGACCGCGCGCTCGCGCGCGGCCGCAGCCGTCCGCTGACGGACGAGGAACTGGCGGCGTTGCAGGAAGTCGCGAATCCCGGACGACGACCTACTGGCAGTCGAAAGCCAGCCCGCTGACCCCCTGGCTCGCCGGACCCAGCAGATACAGATAGGGCGTGACGACGGCGGCCGGGTCGGGATTGCGTTCCGGCGCCTCGCCCGGAAAAGCCTGCTGGCGCATTGCTGTACGTACCGGGCCGGGGTTGATGCTATTCACCCGGATGCTCGTGGTTTCGGCGAGTTCGTGCGCGAGCACCTGCGTCAGGCCTTCGACGCCGAACTTGGACACGGCGTAGGCTCCCCAGTAAGCCTTTCCGCGCCGCCCGACAGAACTGCTGGTAAACACGATGGCAGCGTCGCTCGAGCGGCGCAGCAGCGGCAACAGGCTTTGCGTCAGAATGAACTCCGCGGTCAGGTTGACGTGCAGGACCTTGCACCAGGTCGGTACGTCGTAATGATCGATCGGGCTGCGCGTACCCAGTATGCCCGCCACATGCGCAAGGCCGTCCACGCGTCCGAACTCGCGCTCGATGGCCTCATGCAGCGCGTCATATTCGGCCGCGGCGGCCGTTTCCAGGTTGAATGGCAGCAGGGCGGGCTTCGGCGCTCCGGACTTGACGATCTGGTCGTAGCTACGCTCGAGTTTGCGCAGCGTCCGCCCCAGCAGGGCGACGGTTGCGCCCTGGCGCGCGAGCGCGAACGCTACGGCCCGGCCGATGCCGTCGCCGGCGCCAGTCACGACGATCACGCGGCCTGCGTGGGAGTCGTTGCCGGGCTGATATACACGAGCTGTGGCCGAGTGGTCCATGCGCTCAATGCTGCCGTGCAGCGCGCCAGGCCGTCCACAGGCACTGCAGGGCCGGCGGTTCGTCGCCGCGCGAGGGGACGCAGAAATTATCCGACTGCATGCGATCGAGCTTCATCATGTGCAATCGACCGAACACACGCAGACCACGCAAAGCCTCGTGCTGCGGATGGCGCATGCACTGTATCGCCTTTTCCCAGCTCGCCCTCGATCGCGCGGCTAGACGCAGCATTGCGGCGCGCCCCGGTTCGTTCGCGGGCGCGTGGCGCCAGTCCCCGACGATCTGCACGCCCGTCACGGCCTCGCCGATGCCGGAGCCGATCTGCAGGGCAACCGGATCCGCCGGACGATCCGAAACCGCGACCGTCATTGCCCGCGCCAGTCCGGCCGCCAATGCAAGATACCGATCGAGCTGCGTTTCATCGTCTATCGCAACCTCGGCGAGTTGCAGTTCCAGGCTCGTGAGGAGGTTCGCCAATGGATCGCACAGATCGCCGGCATCGGACATCGACGTAGCGACAGCCCGCGTCAGCGGATGCCGGGGCACGCCCGCCTGGAGCCGCTGGACTTCCTCGCGCCACCAGTGCAGCTTCAGATGTGCCACGCCGTGATCGATTGAACCGGTGACAATGGATCGCCATTCGGATTCGAGCGCAAACAGCAGCGCGACGGTGCCACGTGCGCGTTGAGGAGTGAACAACCACGCATACCAGCGAGCGGTGCCGGCCGGGGGTGCGTCCGGCTGGCCGAGATCCGCGGACACGGTCAGTGCTCTTCGGGCGGCGCGATTTCAGGTGCGATCACGTCCGTTGCACGGACGGCAACTTCGATTTCAGTCAGCTCCTCAATCGGCTTGTCGCTGCGCACGCCGAGCTCCGTGAATTTGCGGGCACCGGGCAGAACGCTGCGTTCGAGGGATCCCACGGACGCGTTGTAGGCCCGCAGGCTGGCCTCGAGTGAGCCGCCGAGCCTGGCCAGGTGATTGCGAAATGTGCCGAGCCGCGAATAAAGATCCTCAGCGAGACGACGAATCCGCTCTGCGCCTTCTGCCAGCCGGACGCTCTGCCATCCGCTATGGACCGCCTTCAGCAGCGCCAGCAGGGTCGAGGGCGTCGTCAGGATCACTCCACTGCTCATCGCGCGATCGAGCAGGTCGGGCTGCTGGTCGAGCGCGGCGGACAGGAACTGGTCGCCGGGCAGGAACAGCACTACGAACTGCGGCGCGTGCTCGAACTGCGCGGCATAGTTTTTCGAGGACAGCATCCGGACCCGATCGGAAACATGCTGGGCATGACGGCGCAAGGCCACCGTGCGTGCTTCGTCGTTCGGCGCCTCGACGGCCAATAGATAAGCGTCCAGCGGCGTCTTGACATCGACAACCACGTCACGGCCTTCCGGCAGACGAATGACCATGTCGGGACGCAGTGCGCCGTCTTCGGCCGTCACATGCACTTGTTCTTCGAAATCGACATGAGCCGTCATGCCGGCCAGTTCAACCAGGCGGCGCAGTGCGATCTCACCCCATTGCCCGCGCACTTGCGGCTTGCTGAGCGCCTGCACGAGATTGCGGGTCTCCTTCTGCAAGGTGTTGTGAGACTCGCGCATGTCGGTCAGATGCTGGCGCAGGCTCCCGAAATCGCGCTGCCGCTCGACCTCGATCTCGCGCAGGGCTTCGGAGGTGCGCGTCAGGGATTCCTGGATCGGCTTGATCAACGACTCGATGGCCTGCTCGCGTTCTTTCAGCGAATTGTGGGCCTGCTGCTGATGACCGCCGAGATGCTCTTTCGCGAGACTCAGGAAATTCTCGATATTCTCCCGGAGCTGCCTGCCGGCCAGATCGTCAAACCGGCGGTCGAGCTGTTCCATCGCCCGGTCGAGCGCGATCGTGCGTTCGGTCTCGATCGTCGCCACGCGCCGCCTGCCCAGCAACCAGCCCGCGAGCAGGGCGATCGCGAGGCCGAGGACGATCAATGCGATTTCGGTCAAGGTCATGTTCAGTTTCAGATGCCGAGCCAGTCGAGCAGGTCCTGGGGCCGGCCCAGTACGGCCTCGGGCTGCCAGACCAACGGGTCTTCGCCGTCATTCAGGTAGCCGAACCCGGCCACCAGCGGGATCATGCCCGCGTTGCGAGCCGCCTGCACGTCGCGTTCCGCGTCGCCCAGGTAGACGCATTCACGCGGCTCCAGGCCGAGCTGCGCGGCTGCATGGAGCAATTGCATCGGATGCGGCTTCCGTTCGGCCAGGGTATCGCCGCTGACGACGCAGGCGCTGCGCCGGTCAAGGCCCAATTGCTCGAGCAGCGGCATCGTCAACCAACCCGGCTTGTTGGTGACGACCCCCCAGCGCATGCCGGCCTGTTCGATCCGGTCGAGGACCTCGTCGAAACCCGCGAACAGGCAAGTCTGGTTGGCGAGGCAATCGCGATACAACTCCAGAAAACGGACGCGCAACGCTTCGAAGCGCGGGGCATCCGGTTCCCCGAAGGCGAGGCGGATCAGCCGTGGAGCGCCATGCGAGACATGGGGACGCACCTGGGCAAACGGCAGGGCCTGCAGCCCCTCTGCGATCCTCAGCTGGTTGAGCGCATGCGCCATGTCGGGCGCCGTGTCGAGCAGCGTGCCGTCGAGATCGAGCAGCACGGCGCGCAGGCCGCGGCTTGCCCTCATGCCTGGGCGGCCGCTGGACGCCTGAAATGGGCCAGGTAATTGACCGATGTGTCAGCGCTGATTCGCGCCTTGCGCGTGGCTGGATTGTATTCAAGTCCGGCCAGATCGAGAATGTCGAGGTTTGCGTCGCGCGCCCAGCGTGCGAGTTCCGACGGGCGGATCAGGCGCGCGTATTGATGAGTGCCCCTCGGTAGCAGGCCCAGAAGGTATTCGGCGCCGACGATGGCTAGCGCGAAAGACTTCGCGTTCCGGTTGATGGTGGAGCACACGACGTCGCCGCCGGGGCGCACCAGCTGCGCGATCGCCGATACGATGGCCGCGGGTTCCGGTACATGTTCGAGCATCTCGAGGCAGGTCACGAGATCATAGGCGCCAGGCTCGGATTCGGCATGCGCTTCGGCGGCCACCAGCCGGTAATCCACCGCGATACCCGCTTCGAGTGCATGCAATCTCGCGACCTCGATGGCGCCGGGCGCGAGATCAATGCCCGTCACGCGCGCACCACGGCGGGCCATGCCTTCGGCGAGCAGGCCGCCCCCGCATCCGATATCCAGCACGCGCCTGCCGGCCAGGCCCGAGCGTGACTCGATGTAATCGAGGCGCGCAGGATTCAGGTCGTGAAGCGGCCGGAAATCGCCGTCGGGATCCCACCACCGCGGCGACGCGTCGCTGAATTTCGCAAGCTCGGCGGGATCGAAATTCGTGCCGGATTGCATCCGGGAAGTATACCCGCTGTGCTAAAATTCGGCCCTTCCCAACTGCATCCGGCAGGGCGAATTCTGCATGAGCGAGATCGCGCGCGAAGTCCTGCACGTCAACCTCGAAGACGAAATGCGCAAGTCCTACCTCGATTACGCCATGAGCGTGATCGTGGGGCGCGCGCTGCCCGATGTCCGCGATGGACTGAAGCCGGTACACCGGCGCGTCCTGTACGCAATGCGCGAGCTTGGCAACGACTGGAACAAGCCGTACAAGAAATCCGCCCGCATCGTCGGCGACGTGATCGGCAAATACCATCCACACGGCGACGCGGCGGTGTACGACACGATCGTGCGCATGGCGCAGCCATTCTCGCTGCGCTACCTGCTGGTGGACGGGCAGGGCAACTTCGGGTCGGTGGACGGCGATGCGGCGGCGGCCATGCGCTACACCGAAGTGCGCATGTCGCGGATCGCCCACGAGCTGCTGGCGGATATCGACAAGGAAACGGTCGACTTCACGCCCAACTACGACAACAGCGAACATGAGCCGTCGGTTCTTCCCGCGCGCATCCCGAACCTGCTCGTCAACGGCTCGGCCGGCATCGCGGTCGGCATGGCGACCAATATTCCGCCGCACAACCTGGGCGAGATCATCGACGCCTGCGTTGCGCTGATCGACGATCCAAACCTGACGCTTGCGGACCTGATGCGGCTGGTGCCGGGCCCCGATTTCCCGACGGCCGGCATCATCAACGGCGCCGCCGAAATCGTCCTGGCCTACAAGACCGGCCGAGGCCGCCTGTCGGTGCGCGCGCGCACGGCGATCGAAACCATCGACGAACGCGGCCGCGAGGCCATCGTCGTGACCGAGCTGCCGTACCAGGTCAACAAGGCACGCCTGCTGGAGCGCATCGCCGACCTGGTGCGCGCCAAGGAGATCGAGGGCATCTCGGAACTACGCGACGAATCCGACAAGGACGGGCTGCGCGTCGTCATCGAACTCAAGCGCGGCGAGAACCACGAGCGCGTGCTCAATCAGTTGTTCAAGCTGACGCCGCTGGAAACGGTGTTCGGCGTCAACATGGTTGCCTTGCTGGACGGCCAGCCGAAACTTCTGTCGCTGCGGGAGATGCTGGACGCGTTCGTGCGCCATCGCCGCGAGGTCGTGACGCGCCGGACCATTCACGACCTGCGCAAAGCGCGCGATCGCGCCCACCTGCTCGAAGGGCTGGCGGTCGCGCTCGCGAACATCGACGAGATCATCGCCGTCATCAAGGCGTCGCCGTCGCCGGCGGATGCGAAAACGGCATTGCAGGCGCGGTCCTGGAAGTCCGGAGCGGTGCCCGAAATGCTCGCGCGCGCCGGTAATGTGCCGACCCGGCCGGAAGGCATCCCGGACGAGCTGGGCCTGGACGGCGAGGGGTACCGCCTGTCGGAAGCACAGGCTCAGGCGATCCTGGACCTTCGTCTGCACCGCCTGACCGGCCTCGAGCAGGACAAGATCGTCACCGAATTCACCGCGCTGCTCGAAGTGATCCGGGACCTGGGCGAGATCCTGGCACGGCCCGACCGTCTGCTGGCCGTGATCCGCGACGAGCTGATCTCCATGAAAGAGGCCTACGGCGACGCGCGCCGCACGGAGATCATCGCCAACCAGTCGGACGTCACGATCGAGGACCTGATCGAAAGACAGGATCTGGTCGTCACGCTGTCGCACGCGGGCTATGCCAAGACCCAGCCCGTCACGGACTACGAGGCCCAGCGCCGCGGCGGCAAGGGCAAGAGTGCGACGACGATGAAGGATGAGGATTTCGTCGACAAGCTCTTCATCGCGCACAGCCATGACACGTTGCTCTGCTTCTCCGACGGTGGACAGTGCTACTGGCTAAAGGTCTACCAGTTGCCGCTCGCGAGCCGCGGCTCGCGCGGCAAACCGATCGTCAACCTGCTGCAGCTCGGTGAAGGGGAGCGCATCACGGCGGTGCTCTCCGTACGCGAATTCGACGACTCCCGATTCGTGTTCATGGCAACCGCGCAGGGCACGGTCAAGAAGACGCCGCTGTCCGCATTTTCGCGGCCACGGGCCAACGGCATCATCGCCGTGTCGCTCGATGAATCGGACTGCCTGGTGGACGTCGCACTGACGGATGGCCAGCGCGAAATCCTGCTGACCACGACGGACGGCAAGGCCATCCGTTTCACGGAAGACCAGGTGCGTCCGATGGGGCGCGAGGCTGCGGGTGTCCGCGGCATCCGTCTGGGCGACGACCAGCGCGTGACCTCGCTCATCGTGCTGGGCGAGGGCCAGATCCTGACCGTCTCGGAGCACGGCTACGGCAAGGTCACCGAGATGGATGACTATCCGCTCCATGGCCGCGCGGGACAGGGCGTCATCGCATTGCAGACCAGCGGCCGTAACGGCGCGCTGGTTGGCGCCCGCCAGGTCCGGCGGGATGACGAGGTCATGCTGATCAATTCGAGCGGCACCCTCGTGCGTGTTCCGGTGAGCGACATTCCGGTGCTCGGCCGCAATACGCAAGGCGTGCGCATCATGCGTCTCGAGGAAGGCGAGAAGCTCGTGGGGCTCGAGCGCATCGCCGGCGACGACTCGCAGGATGGCGAAGGCACCGGCTGAGGCCGGCCGCATCGACTGCCGTGCGCGTGTTCAATTTTTCCGCGGGGCCCGCGGTACTTCCATTGGCCGTGATCGAGCAGGCCCGCGACGAACTCGTCGACTGGCACGGCGGGATGTCGGTCATGGAGGTCAGCCATCGCGGCCGTGCCTTTACCGACGTCGCCGAGCGGGCCGAGGCCGACCTGCGCGAGTTGCTTGCGATTCCACCGAACTACCGCGTGCTGTTCATGCAGGGCGGCGCCACCGCGCAGTTTTCCGCGGTGCCGCTCAATCTTGCCGGAGCCGGGGCGACCGCCGATTACGTGAATACGGGCCATTGGTCGGAACGGACGATCCGGGAAGCACGGCGCTTCGTGAACGTCGCGATCGCCGCTGACGAGGCGGAGTCCTTCTATACGACCGTCCCGGCGCAAGCAGCGCTGAAGCTCACGGCGGACGCCTCTTACCTGCACTACACGCCGAACGAAACGATCGGGGGAGTCGAGTTCCCGTACGTTCCAGATACCGGCGCCGTGCCACTGGTTGCCGACATGTCTTCCACGATCCTGTCGCGGCCGCTGGACGTATCCCGATTCGGCCTGATCTATGCGGGCGCGCAGAAGAACATCGGGCCCGCGGGACTGACCGTCGTTATCGTGCGCGATGAGCTCCTGCGCGAGGTGCGCCCCGGCACGCCGATGGTCTTCGATTACCGTGCGGTCGCGGATGCAGGCTCGATGCTCAATACGCCGCCCACGTTCGCGTGGTATTTCGCGGGACTGGTCTTCCAGTGGATCCGGAAAGAAGGCGGGCTCGTGGCAATGGCGAAGCGCAATCGCGCCAAGGCTGAAGCGCTTTATGCAGCGATCGACGCATCGCAGTTCTATTCGAATCCGGTGGCCCGGGATTGCCGTTCATGGATGAACGTCCCGTTCCGGCTGGCAAAACCCGAACTGGACAAGACCTTCCTCGCCGAAGCGGAGGTCGCCGGACTCACCAATCTCGCGGGTCACCGTGCGGTCGGCGGAATGCGGGCGAGCCTCTACAACGCCATGCCCGCGGCGGGCGTGGCAGCGCTGGTGGACTTCATGCGCGATTTCGAGCGGCGGTACGGCTGATGCGATTCAAGGTCCTCACGCTGAACAGCATTTCCGTCAAGGGGCTCGACCGCCTGCCGCGCGACCGCTATGAGATCGCGTCGGAGATCGGACATCCCGATGCGATCCTGGTCCGCTCCGCCGACATGCACGCCATGGACATTCCGACAAGCGTGCTTGCCGTGGGTCGCGCCGGCGCCGGTACCAACAACATACCGGTGGCGGAACTGTCGCGGCGGGGCGTGCCTGTTTTCACCGCACCGGGTGCGAATGCGAATGCGGTCAAGGAGCTGGTGCTGGCGGGAATCCTGGTGGCGGCGCGGAACATCTGTGAAGCCTGGGATTTCGTGCGCGGACTCACTGCCGAAGGCGAGGCGCTGGAAACAGCGGTGGAGCAAGGCAAGAAGCTCTTTGTCGGTCATGAACTGCCCGGGCGCACGCTTGGCGTGGTCGGCCTGGGCGCGATCGGCGTCGAAGTGGCGAACGCGGCCCACCTGCTCGGGATGCGGGTGCTCGGCTACGACCCGCAGATCACGGTGCAACGCGCCTGGCAGCTCTCTTCCGGCGTTGAACAGGCGCTCAGCCTGGACGATCTGATGTCGCGCTCGGATGCCGTCACCGTGCACGTCCCGTTGACCGAACAGACGCGTGCGATGGTGAACGGCGCGCAGCTCGCGCTGATGCCGAAGGGCGGTACCGTCCTGAATTTCGCCCGCGCCGGCATCGTGGATGAAGCGGCCATCATCGCCGCTCTCGAATCCGGCACACCGTCCGCCTATGTCTGCGATTTCCCGTCGACCGCCATCAAGAACCGGCGTGGCGTCATTGCGCTGCCGCATCTGGGCGCCTCCACCAACGAGGCGGAGGACAACTGCGCGATGATGGTGGCCGATACGCTGCGGGACTACCTGGAGCACGGCAACATCCGTCACTCGGTGAATTTTCCTGAGTCCGCGCTGCCGCGGGTGCCCGCGACGTCGCGGCTTTCAATCGCCAACAGCAACGTTCCGAACATGGTGGGGCAGATCTCTACCTGCCTGGCGGATGCCGGGCTCAACATCGCGGACCTGCTCAACAAATCGAAAGGTGCGGTCGCGTATACCCTGATCGATATCGATGGCAAGGTGCCGCCGGGACTGGTCGAACGCATCAGCCGCATCGCGGGCGTGCTTTGCGCACGGGCCGTTTAGGAAACGGGATGGCGGCGAACCGGTTCGAATCACTGGCAGCACCGGGCGTCCGGCGGCTCGCGCCTTACCTTCCGGGCAAGCCACCTGAGCAGCTGGAACGCGAGCTCGGGATCAAGGACAGCATCAAGCTCGCGTCGAACGAGAATCCGCTGGGTCCGGGGTGCGCGGCACGCGCGGCGCTCCAGTCCGCGCTTGCGGGCGTCGGCATGTACCCCGACGGCAGCGGACACGTCCTGCGCTCGCGCCTCGCCGACCGGCACGGCGTTGAGCTGCAGCAGGTGACGCTCGGGAATGGCTCGAACGACGTCCTGGTGCTGCTGGCGGAAACCTTTCTGACGCCCGAATTCGAGGCGGTTTACTCACAGTATGCGTTTGCCGTCTATCCGATCGCCGTCCAGGCGGCGAGCGCGGGCGCACGTGTGGCGCCGGCACATGCACCCGGACACTCGATGCCGCTCGGGCACGATCCCTCGGCGATTCTGGCCGCAGTCGGACCGCGCACGCGGCTCGTCTACATCGCCAACCCGAATAATCCGACCGGTACCTGGATGAGTGCGGAGGAACTCGACACGGTCCTCCGCGGTATTCCTCCGGATGTCATCGTCGTGCTCGATGAGGCCTACCACGAGTACTCGGCAGGCTTTGGCGTGCCGGACGCGACGCAATGGCTCGGCCGCCATTCAAATCTCGTCGTCACGCGTACGTTCTCGAAAGCCTTTGGACTCGCCGGGCTGCGGGTCGGCTATGCAT
>JALYJS010000007.1 GCA_030799345.1 Pseudomonadota bacterium
TAAAAAGAAAGGGGAAACTCGTATTGCGGCACGTCATGCCGTCCCTTACGATGCGCGGGCCGTAGCCCGAGTTCCACGGGCTGCACTCTGGGGGTTCTCCTGTTGAATTCGAAGCGCATGTCGAAGCTGCAGGCGGTTGCTGGAGTCATCGCTGCCCTTGCTGCCCTCCCGGCCCGGGCGGACTGGGACTTGCTGAACATGCCCGTCGGCGTCAGCGAGCTGTCCCAGGAAATCTACAGCACGCACATGCTCATGCTGTGGATCTGCGTGATCATCGCCGTCATCACTTTCGGCGCGATGATCGTGGCGATGGTGCGCTTCCGGAAGTCGAAGGGGGCGGTCGCCGACCAGACGCTCCTGCACAATGCGCGGCTCGAGGCGACCTGGACCATCATTCCGGTGCTGATCCTGATCGGCATGGCGATACCGGCGGTCGAATCGCTGATCAAGATCGAGGACACCTCCGGTTCCGAGCTGACGATCAAGGTCACCGGCTACCAGTGGCAATGGCACTACGAGTACCTCGGCAGCGGCGTCTCGTTCTACAGCCGGCTCGCGCGCACCAGCGACATCGCCCGACAGAAGGGCTCGGGCATCGACCCGCGGAGCGTCGAGAACTACCTGCTGGAGGTCGACAAACCACTGGTCGTGCCGACCGGCATCAAGATCCGCATGCTGCTCACGGCCAATGACGTGATCCATGCCTGGTGGGTGCCCGACTTCGGCATGAAGCGCGACGCGATCCCGGGATTCATCAACGAAATGTGGATCTCGGTCGACGCCGACAAGCCCGGCACCTATCGCGGACAGTGCGCGGAACTCTGCGGCGCCGACCACGGCTTCATGCCGATCGTCGTGGTCGCCAAGCCGAAGCCGGAATTCGACGCCTGGTTGAAACAGCAACAGGCCGCCGCGACCCCCGTCGCAGCCGCCGTCTCGGAGTGACGCAGATGGCCGAACATGGGCACGGGCCGCCAAAAGGCATCACGCGCTGGCTGACGACGACGAACCACAAGGACATCGGCACGATGTACCTCGTGTTCTCGCTCGTGATGTTCCTGGTCGGCGGGCTGATGGCGCTCGGAATCCGCGCGGAACTGTTCCAGCCGGGACTGCAGCTCGTCAATCCGGCATTTTTCAATCAGCTCACGACGATGCACGCGCTCGTCATGGTGTTTGGTGCCGTCATGCCGGCGACGGTCGGCCTTGCGAACTGGATGATCCCGCTGCAGATCGGCGCCGCCGACATGGCGCTGCCGCGCATGAACCTGTTCAGCTTCTGGCTGCTCGCCGTGGCGTTCGTGCTGCTGCTGTCCACGTTCCTGATGCCGGGCGGGGCCCCCGCCTCGGGCTGGACGCTGTACCCGCCGCTCGTGCTGCAGTCGGGCGAAGCGTTCCCGATGGCGATTTTCTCGATCCACCTGATGGGCGCCTCTTCGATCATGGGCGCCATCAATGTCATCGTGACGATCGTCAACATGCGCGCCCCGGGCATGACGCTGATGAAGCTGCCGCTGTTCTCCTGGGCCTGGCTTATCACGGCCTACCTGCTGATTGCCGTGATGCCGGTATTCGCGGGCGGCGTGACGATGCTGCTGACGGATTATTTCTTCCAAACCAGCTTCTTCAATGCGGCGGGCGGTGGCGACCCGGTGCTGTACCAGCACGTGTTCTGGTTCTTCGGGCACCCCGAGGTCTACATCATGATCCTGCCGGCGTTCGGGATCGTCTCGGAGATCATCCCAACGTTCTCGAGGAAGCCGATCTTCGGCTACGAGGCGATGGTTTACGCGATCGCGTCCATCGCGTTCCTGTCGTTCATCGTCTGGGCCCACCACATGTTCACGGTCGGGATGCCGCTCGCGGGACAGATGTTCTTCATGCTGGCTACCATGCTGATCGCCGTCCCGACCGGCGTGAAGATCTTCAACTGGACGACGACCATGTGGCGCGGCTCGCTCAGCTTCGAGCCGCCGATGCTGTTTGCCATCGCTTTCCTGTTCCTGTTCACGATCGGCGGCTTCTCGGGCCTGATGATGGCGATCACGCCGTCAGACTTCCAGTACCACGACACCTACTTCATCGTCGCGCACTTCCATTACGTGCTGGTGCCGGGCGCCGTGTTCGCCATCATGGCGGCCGTCTACTACTGGCTGCCGAAGTGGACCGGGCACATGTACGACATGGCGCTTGCGAAGTGGCATTTCTGGCTGACGGCGATCTTCGTCAATGTGCTGTTCTTCCCTCAGCACTTCCTCGGGCTCGCGGGCATGCCGCGGCGCATACCGGACTACGCGGTGCAGTTCACCGACTGGAACGTGGTTTCCTCGATCGGGGCCTTCGGCTTCGGACTGTCGCAGCTCCTGTTCGTCTGGGTCATCGTCAAGTGTGCGCGTGGCGGAGCGCCCGCCACGGCCGGGGTCTGGGACTGGCCGCACGGACTCGAGTGGACCGTGCCGTCGCCGGCGCCGTACCACACGTTCGAAAAAGCGCCGGAGGTCCGTTGACCAGGAATCCGGGTAACGTGCGGCTCGCGATCGCCCTCGGCGTCGTGGCGTTCGCCGTGTACATCGTCTTCATCCTGATGCGCGTCGGGGACAGCGGCCTGTGAGCGGACGCAAGCCAGGATCGAACCGCGGCCTGACGGCCCGGCTGCTGCTGATGGTCGCGGGCAGCTTCGCCTTCGGCTTCGCGCTGGTGCCGCTCTACGACGTGTTCTGTGAGATCGCCGGCATCGGCTCGCGCGACCGGCTGTCGCGCATGGCCGAGTACAACGGCGCCGCGACCGCCGCGCCGCGCACGATCGTGGTCGAATTCACCTCGAGCGTGCCCAATGGTGGACGCTGGGAGTTCACTCCGGTCGAGGCAACGATGGAAGTACAGACCGGCCAGCTCTACGAGACACATTATCGCGCCAGGAACCTCTCGGGCGAGGAAGTCACCGGCCAGGCCGTGCCCTCCGTCGCGCCGATGCGTGCGACGAAGTACTTCATGAAGACCGAATGTTTCTGTTTCACGCCGCAGCAGTTCGCGCGGGACGAGGAACGCGACATGGCGGTGCGGTTCGTCGTGGACCGGGACCTGCCGCCCGGCATCGACCGCCTCACGCTGTCCTATGCGTTCTACGACGTCGGGCGCGTGGCCGGCGGACCGACCTGACGGGGAACGCGATGGCACACGCCGATCAAGCCCACGGACCTGACCAGTACCACTTCCCGCACGGCAGCCGGTTGCCGTTCTTCGGGTCGGTCTCCCTGTTCATCCTGATGGCGGGTGCTGCGGCACTGCTGAACGGCGCCGATGCCGGCGTGTGGGTGCTGGGTCTCGGACTCGCATTGTTGTTCACGCTCTTTTTCCTCTGGTTCGGCGAGGTCATCCGCGAGAACCAGGCGGGCCTCTACAACGAGCAGGTCGGCCGCTCATTCCGCATGGGAATGATGTGGTTCATCTTCTCGGAGGTCATGTTTTTCGCAGCTTTCTTCGGCGCGCTGTTCTATGCACGGCAACTATCCGTGCCCTGGCTCGGCGGCGAAGGCGCCAAGGCGCTGACGACGCTGCTGTGGCCCGGCTTCGAAGCGGGCTGGCCGAGCAGCGGCCCCGGTGTGCTGGGCCCGCGCGACGACGGCAGTTACGAAATCATCCCTGCCTTCGGCCTGCCGGCCCTGAATACCGCGCTGCTGCTGACGTCGGGACTGACGCTGACGATCGCGCATCACGCGATGAAGAACGGCCAGCGCGGCCTGTTGAAGCTGTTTCTCGCGCTGACGTTCGTTCTCGGCTTCATCTTCCTCGGCGTACAGATGTACGAGTACGGCCACGCCTGGCAGGATCTCGGCCTGCAGCTCGGCACCGGCATCTACGGCTCGACCTTTTTCATGCTGACCGGCTTCCACGGACTGCACGTGCTGGTCGGCGCGATCATGCTGGTCGTGATCTGGCTGCGTTGCCTGAAGGGCCATTTCACGCCGCGGCAGCATTTCGCGTTCGAGGCCGTTGCCTGGTACTGGCACTTCGTCGACGTCGTCTGGCTCGGACTGTTCATCTTCGTCTACTGGCTCTGATCCGGCGTGGGGGCCGCGCCGGCACGGGGCAAACGCTTCATCGCGATCGCCGGCAACATCGGCGCCGGCAAGACCGAGCTCACGCGCTTCCTGTGCCGGCGCTACGACATCAAGCCGTTCTTCGAGCCGAACGCGCAGAACCCCTACCTCGCCGATTTCTACCGCGACATGAAGGCCTGGGCCTACAAGTCCCAGCTCTACTTCCTGGCGCACAAGTTCCGGCTCCAGCTCGAGCTGCAGGACGAGGCCGGCACCGTCGTGCAGGACCGCACGATTTACGAGGACGCCGAGATCTTCGCGAAGAACCTTCACCGCCAGCGCTTCATCGACTCCCGCGACTTCAAGACCTACTGGCAGTTCTATCGTTCGATGACCCAGGCGCTCCGCCCGCCGGACCTCATGATCCAGCTGTCATGCCCCGTCAGGACGCTCCGGCGGCGGATCAAGCTTCGCGGCCGCGCGATGGAGCAGGAAATCCCGGTCGCCTACCTGAGCCGGCTGAACCGGCTCTACGAGGACTGGTTCAGGCGCTACGACCTGTCGCCGGTGCTGAGGCTCGAAACCGACCGGCTCGACTGGCTGACGG
>JALYJS010000029.1 GCA_030799345.1 Pseudomonadota bacterium
TCGCGATTTCGTTCCTGCCGCTCGCCGGCCAGATGACGGCCATCGTCGGCGTCGTGCTGGTGATCGGTTACCTGACCTACGCCATCAAGGGGCTCTACTGGGCGCTGCTCGATCATTGCCCGGTGCCTACGCACCTGCTCGGACTCGCCATCGGGGTCGTCAGCTTCATCGGCTACATGCCGGATGTGTTGCTGCCGCTATACGACGGCTGGCTGTCGCGGAACTTCCCGCGCGCAGTGAGTTTCCAGATCTACTTCACCAGTATTGCTCTCTGCGGGTTTGGCGGCGCGGCGCTGTGCTGGCATTTCTATCGGCACAATGAGAAGCGCGGACTTTACGCGCGCCGCTGAACTAGCCCTTTGTCAGCAGTTGCCAGGTCAAGGTAACCCAGAACATCGCACAGACCAGCAGCGCCAGCATCACCGCAGCGCTGCCGTAGTCCTTCGCCCGCTTGGACAGCCCGTGATGGTCGAAGGAGATGCGGTCTATCGCTGCCTCGACGCCCGAGTTCACCAGTTCGATAATCAGCACCAGCGCGACCGATCCGATCAGCATTAGCCGCTCAATGGGGCTGAAGGGCAAGATCAGCGCCAGCGGTATCAGGCCGGCAGCAAGTGTCAGTTCCTGGCGAAACGCGCTTTCCTCGCGTACGGCGAAGACCAGCCCGCTCCAGGAATTCTTTGCCGCGTGCCAGGCGCGCGTGAGACCCCGATTTCCCTTGTGCGGATTGACTGCGGTGGAATAGTCGGCGTCGACATGCTCGAAATCCTGATCCTGCACCCTACACAGCCCCTCTGGAGTCGGCCAGGCGCCCTTGCAGCCCGGCAGTGCGATCCCGCGGATGAAGATTGGCCAGGAACTCCTCCGTCGCCGCGCGCCAGGAGAATTTCTGTGCGTGCGCCACAGCGTCTTCGCGCTTGAGTTCGAGCGCCGCCAGGCAGGCCGTGCGCAGATCCTCATGCATCACGCCTGCGTTGGAGTCGCCGATCACATCCAGCGGCCCCGTGACGGGGTAAGCCGCGACTGGCAGGCCGCAAGCCATCGCTTCCAGCAACACCAACCCGAAAGTATCGGTCTTGCTGGGGAACACGAACACGTTCGCCGAGGCGTACACCTGTGCGAGCTCCAACTGATTGAGCACGCCGAGGAAATTCACGCCCGGATAACGCATCCGGATGCCGCTCAGCGCAGGCCCCGCGCCCGCGACCCACTTCGAGCCGGGCAGGTCGAGCGCAAGGAAGGCCTCGATGTTCTTTTCCACTGCAACGCGGCCGACATAGAGGAAGATCGGGGGGTCGGTGTTCAGGCGAGTGCTCTTCTGCGGCTTGAAGATGTCGAGGTCCACACCGCGCGACCACAGCACGACGTTCCTGAATCCCCAGGCCTCAAGATCATTCTTGACGACGACCGTCGGCGCCATCACCGCCTTCGCCGGCCCGTGGAACCAGCGCAGGAACGCATACGTCCACGACAGCGGCATGGCCACGCGCGCTTTGACGTATTCCGGAAAGCGCGTGTGATACGCCGTGGTGAATGGAATGCCGTGCCGCAATGCGAAGCGCCGCGCGGCGAGTCCGAGCGGCCCTTCGGTCGCGATATGAATCGCATCGGGATCGAGCTCTGTAAGACGGCCCGCGACCTTGCCGCCCGGAAGGAGCGACAGACGAATGTCGGGATAGGTCGGACAGGGCAGCGTTCGGAACCCGAGCGGCGTGATGAATTCAACGGTATGCCCCAGCTTCTCCAGCTCCCGCGCGGTGGATTTCAACGTCCGAACGACGCCGTTGACTTGTGGTTCCCAGGCGTCCGTTACCATGGCGATCTTCATTGTTCCTCCGGTTTCATGCGAGCGCCGCCTCGACCTCGACGGCAGGCAACTCGTCGATGATGCGACCGAGGTTCAGCGGCGCTTTCACGCGGGTGCGCCATTGGATGAGCTTCAGCTCACCGTCGAAGGTCTCGGCCAGCGCGGTCATGCTTTCGACCCAGTCACCGTCGTTGCAGTACAGGATGCCGTCGATCTCTCGGACTTCGGCCTTGTGGATGTGACCGCAGACCACGCCGTCGCAGCCGCGCCGGCGCGCTTCTTCGGTCATCACATGCTGGAAGTCGGAGATGAAGTTGACTGCATTCTTCACCTGGTGCTTGAGGTACTGCGACATCGACCAGTACGGCATTCCCAGGCGCTGACGGATGGCGTTGAGCCAGCGGTTGAGTTTCAACAGCAGCCGGTACGCATGGTCGCCCAGATGCGCGAGCCAGCGTGCATGCTGCATCACCCCGTCGAAGAGATCCCCGTGGACGACCCACAGGCGCTTGCCTTGCGCCGTCACGTGGATGGCGTCCTCGGCTACGATAATTCCGCCCAGTTGCAGGCCGATGAACTGGCGCAGGTGCTCGTCGTGGTTGCCGGGGATATAGATGACCCGGGTGCCCTTGCGTGCGGCGCGCAGCACTTTCTGCACGACATCGTTGTGCACCTGCGGCCAGTACCAGCCCCGCTTGAGCTGCCAGCCGTCCAGGATGTCGCCGACCAGATAGAGCGTGTCGGCGCTGTTCGCGCGCAGGAAATCGAGGAGGTAGTCGGCCTGACACCCGGGCGTGCCGAGGTGGATGTCGGAGAGCCAGATCGTCCGGTAGTGATGCCGATCGTCTACGGGCGCCAGCATGTGACTTCCTGCCGCAGCGTGACCCGCGCGCAGTAAGCCATCGTCACATTAAAGTTTGATGAAAATCTCCAAAGTATCTGAGGTATTTTTCATAAGCGGCTGTTCCCGTTCATTCAATCGGCGACCGGCGGCACATCGAGCGCGGGATTTCGGTCGAAGAAGTTGTAGGGC
>JALYJS010000037.1 GCA_030799345.1 Pseudomonadota bacterium
AGGACGAGCTCGACGCGTCGCGCATCGTATTGATCGGCGGCTCGTATGGCGGCTACATGGTGCTGTCGGCAATGACGCATTACAACGACCGCCTGCGCGGCGCGATCGACATCGTCGGCATCAGCAACTTCGTGACATTCCTGGAGAGCACCGCGGAATACCGGCGCGACCTGCGGCGACCGGAGTACGGCGACGAGCGGGACCCGGAGATGCGCGAGTTTCTCCAGAAGATTTCGCCGCTCAACAATGCCGGCAAGATCAACAAGCCGATGCTGATCGTGCAGGGCCAGAACGATCCGCGCGTGCCGGTGACCGAGTCCGAGCAGATGGTCGCAAAGATCCGCGCAAATGGCGGCGAGGTCTGGTATCTCGTCGGCCTCAACGAGGGGCACGGCTTCGCGAAGCGGGACAACGCCGACTACTACCAGTGGGCAGTGGCGCTGTTCCTGGAAAAGCTGAAGTAAAGGGGTCGCATCCTTTTTGGAAGGGGATGCGACCCCTTTAAAGCTCCGGGGTCGTCAGGCCGGGCTGCTCCGCAAAGTACCGCGACAGCGCGCGGATCTCTTCGCGCGTCAGCGCTTTCGCGAACGTGCCCATGATCGGGTTCTTGCGCTTGCCGAGCCGGTAATCGTTGAGCGTCTGCTCGAGGTAATCCGCGTGCTGGCCCGCGAGCGTCGGATTCTCGGCGACGTTGCCGAAGCCGTCGGTGCCATGGCAGGCCGTGCAGGCCGCACCGGCCTCCGGCAACTGGCCGACCGGCTTAGTGCCGGGCTTGCGCGCGGACTGCGCAGCAAACCAGGCCGCGATATCCGCCCGGTCCTGTTCCGAAAGCGTTGCCGCATACCCCTGCATCGTCGGATGCCAGCGCGCGCCCGCATCGTATTCCGCGAGCGCCGCGACGATGTAGGTCGCGCTCTGGCCGCCCAGCTTCGGCACCGAGTAATTCGGATACGCGTTCTTGGAATTCTCGATGCCGTGGCAACCCATGCAGCTATAAGCGAGCTTGCGGCCATTCTCCGCGTCGGCGGCGCCTGCTGCGGACGCGACCAGCCCGAATGCAATAGCGGCAAGCAGGGATGTCAGGGTACGGGAGGTATTCATTGCGTCGGAATACTAAGCGGCGCAGGCCCCCATTTCCACAGCCAGACCGAAATTCCCGACTTTTCGAGCCCGTCACAGCGCGTCGGCGATGTCCTGAATCAGCCCGTTGTCGCGCGGCCGGGTCGTGGGCGCATAGCGCTGCAGCAGCCTTCCATCCCGGCCGATCAGGAATTTCTCGAAGTTCCACTGGATGTCGCCCGGATGGCCGTTCGCGGGCTCAGTGAGCCAGGCATACAGCGGATGACGCCCTGAGCCGTTGACTTCGAGCTTGGCGCTCATCGGGAAGGTCACGCCGTAGTTGGCGGCGCAGAAGGTCTGGATCTCCGTCTCGTTCCCCGGTTCCTGCGCGCCGAACTGATTGCAGGGAAAACCGACGACCGTGAAATTCTCGCCGGCGAGCTCCTCCTGAAGCTCTTCGAGTCCGGTGTACTGCGGCGTCAGCCCGCAGCGGCTCGCGACATTCACTGCGAGCACGACTTTACCCTTCAGGCCGCCGAGCAAGTCCTTATCGCCGTCGATAGCGTCCACTTCAAAGTCGAAGAAAGTGGCCATGATGTTCCTACCCCTGTTCCCGCAGTGGCAACCACACTGTGACTATTGCACCGCCGCCTGCCCGGTTGGCAATGCTGAGGCGGCCCCCATGCGCGTCCACGATCTCGCGGCAGAGCGTGAGCCCGAGTCCTGTACCTTTCGGCTTGGTCGAGTAGAACGGCAGCAGTGCGTCCCGCAGCACTTCTTCGCTGAGTCCGCTGCCCCGATCGGCGACATCGATGGCAATGCCGCCGTTGCGTTCCTGCACCGCGAGCGTCACGTCATCCTCCGCCGAGCCTGATTCGATCGCGTTCTTGACCAGGTTGATCAGCACCTGCTCGATCTGCGGCGCATCGAACCACCCGTCCCGCGCCGGCAACGGCCCGGCTACGTGGAATGACAGGCTGTCCTGCAGTCCGGCGAGCAGCCGCCGCCACTGCACCGGCGCCGGCCGGGGCCGCGGCAGCTTGGCAAAGCGCGCGTAGCCGTCAATGAATGTCGCGAGATGCGTGGCACGTTCCTCGATCGTGGCGAACACGCGCGCGAGCCGGTCAGGGTCCGGTGACCGGGCAAGCATCTGCCCCGATGCCGCCAGCGACGAGATCGGCGCCAGCGAGTTGTTGAGCTCGTGCGCGATGACGCGGATCACTTTCTTCCAGATCAGGACTTCCTGCGCCGCCATCTCGCGCGTGAGCTGCTTGAACAGCAGCAACCGGTGCGGCTGGCTGTTCAGGAAGAACGGCCGGTGGCTGACGTGAATGACCTCGGGCTCGTTGCCTGCGTGCACCGTGAAGAGCGTGTCCGTTCCGCCTTCCACCGCTTCGCGTAACGGCTGCGGCGATTCCTCCAGCAGCGTGCGGAAGTTCAGGCCTTCGAGCTTGCGGCCGCCGCGGAACAGCTGGCGCGCCGCGATGTTGGCGAACACGATCGAGTCGGTGGCATTGGTCAGCACCAGCGCGAGCGGCGTCGTCTGCACGACCGTATCGAGCAGCAGTTCGCGCTGGTAGAGATTGAGCCGTTCGCGCCGCAGGTTGTCGCCGAGCGAATTGTAGGCGCCCGTCAGGTCGCCGATCTCGTCCGGGCCGGTCGGCGTGACGCTGACGCTGAAGTCGCGGTCGCGCAGGCTGCCGATGCCGTCGGTCACTGCGCGGATGCTGTTGCTCCAGCGGTTGAAGAGCCGGGATGTGAGCAGGATGGAGGGCGGCAGCGTGATCAGGAGCGCGGCCGCGCCCGCAAGCCAGGGCGACTCCACGTAGTGGTGAAGCACCAGTGCCGCGACCACGACGACGATCGCCACGGTGCAGAGCACGAGAACGATGCGGCCGGCCAGCGACCAGCTGGCGCGCGGCTTGCTGGACATGGGCTGGTTATACCCGAATATCGCCACGGCGCCGGCTCAGGCCGCCGTCATTGCCCTGCGATCCACCGGTCGAGCTTCGCATTGAGGGCGGCGAAGGGCAGCATGCCGTCCTCGAGTAATACCTGGTGAAACGCCCGCAGGTCGAATCTGGCTCCCAGCGCGGCCTCGGCGCGGGCGCGCATCTCGGCCCACTTCACGCCGCCGAGCGGATACGCGTGCACCAGTCCCGGGACG
>JALYJS010000192.1 GCA_030799345.1 Pseudomonadota bacterium
TGCCAGGCCTGCAGCTGTCCCCTGCCGCCTTCCTTTGCGATCGCGCGCGCCGCACGCACGGCATCGAGCAGCGCAGCGGGCACGACCTCGTCCGAATAGGCGAAGCCGGTGCGCTCGCCGGCCATCGCGCGCACGCCGACGCCCTGCTCGATGCCGTGGCTCCCTTCCTTGACGATGCCGTCCTCGAGTGCCCAATGCTCCTCGCGCGCGAGCTGGAAATACAGGTCGCCGGCGTCGACGCTGGCGCCGAGCAGCGAGCCGAGCGCCTGCTCGAGCCGGCCCTCGTCGAGTCCCGACGGCGTCAGGATGCGATCGCGTGCAAGCTGGAGCGCGTCCATGTTCAGCCGACCACGCGGTGCTGCAGCACCGGAAAACTGGCGCGCGTCGCCTGCTGGCCCGCCCGGTCAAGCGTGGCGAGCACGACGCCGCTGCCGCGCGGCCGGCGCGACAGCACCCGCCCCCAGTGATCGACGATCAGGCTGTCGCCATAGGTCTCGCGGCCGCTGTCGTGGATGCCGGTCTGCGCCGCGGCGATCACGAACGAAGTGTTCTCGATCGCGCGTGCTCGCAACAGCACTTCCCAATGCGCGCGCCCGGTCGGGTTCGTGAATGCGGATGGCACGCTGAAAATCTCGGCTCCTGCGGATACCAGTTGGCGGAACAGCTCGGGGAAGCGCAAATCGTAGCATACGGTCAGGCCCAGCCTGCCGGCGGGCGTGTCCACCGTGACGGGCTCTGCACCGGGCGTCGCATTCGCCGATTCGCGATAGCCCTCGCGGCCGCCCGGCAGGTCGACGTCAAACAGGTGGATCTTGTCGTACCGGGCCGCGCGGCTGCCCTGCGCGTCGTAAACCATGCAGACATTGGCCGGGCGCGCTTCGCCGACGATCGCGATCGGCTGGGTGCCAGCCACGATCCACAGCCCGAATTCGCGGGCCATCGCGGCAACCGCCTGCTGCACGGGGCCGTCGCCGTCCCGCTCGACGATGCTGCGCCGCTCGGCTTCGGTGCGCCCCATGAAGCAGAAATTTTCGGGCAGCACGGCGAGACAGGCGCCGCCGTCGCGGGCGAGCGCAAGCAGCCGGCGGGCCGCGGCCAGATTCTGTGCCACGTCCGCGGCCGAGTTCATCTGCACGGCGGCGACGACTGGATGCGTCATCATTTTTTCTCGACCCTTCGTACCTGTGGATCGTCCCAGGACCCCGTGATCCGATAGTAACCGCGCGTGACGCCTTTCAGCGGTTCCTTGAAGATCTGCGAGAACAGGAGCAGTGCCGCGCCTACGGCCGGGCCGCCGGCGAGTGCACCGGCGACGCCGAGCGATGCGCCGAGCTGGCCCGTGACCACGGCGGTCTGGTCGTAGGTCCGGTCACGCAGGCTGGTGCGGCCGGCAATGCCGATTTCCGCTGCGGAGCCGCGTAGCGTCAGGTTGTCGGTAGTGGCCACGCCATCCGTGAGCTGGAAGGTCCCGCGCAGCGTGTCGAAAGCAAGGCCTTCGCCGGTCAGGTCGCCGAAGTCGAGCGCCAGGCGCCGCGGCAGGTGGGCGAGGCTCATGAGCCCGAATACGCGCCCGGCGCCGGGCTCGACCGACGTCAGGCTTCCGTCCTCGGCCGAGAGCTCTATCCGGCCCGACAGTCGCCCGAGTGCTTTCACTTCCGGTGCACCGGGCCAACTCAGCGTCGCCGACACGCGCCCGTGCTTCGCTTCGACCAGCGAGCCGAACTGCAACGCTTCCATGAACCTGCGCACGTCGCCCGTATCGACATCGAATTCAAAGCGGCACTCCGCGCCCGGGTCGCCTACCAGCCAGCTGCCGCGGCCTTTCGCCGTGTACGACGCATGCGTCATCGTGAACTGGTTGAGCGTGATGCCGCCCGTGCCGCGCGACAGTTCCGCCTGTACATGCCCGAAGTGCCGGCCGTCGAATACGAAGTCCCGCAGGTTCACGCGGATGGCCGGCAGCTTGCGCGGATCCGGATCGGTCCCGTCGCCGGTGCGCGCGGCGCGCGGAGCGAAATGCAGCCGGTCCATATCGAGCTGCATCGGCACTTCGCCCGGGAACGTGTACGGCACGGTCAGGTGACCGATCGCCGCAGGCCCGGTCACGTCCACCTCCCAGGCGCGGTTGCCGGGGCGCAGGCGCCCGCCGACATCGGCAAAGCGATAGTCGAGCACCTCGAAGTCTCGTATCACGAGGTCGGCACCGCCGAACCAGTCAGAAAGCGGCCGGTCCCGCGGCCGGTCCCATTCGAGCTCGAGCAACTCGGACAGGTTCACCGTCTCGAGACGGCCAGTGAGCCAGAGCCCCGCCTCTTTGGGCAGCGCGCCGGGCATGGGGCCGCGGAACGCGACGATACCGCGCTCGACGGGCGGATCTTCCGGGCGGCTGCGCCACTGCACGATCGCGTTGATGTCGCGACCGAGCTGGGCCTGGATGCGCGGACCCGCGACGCCGTCGAAGTTCGCGCTGATGGTCAGCGGTAGTGCGGCCTCGGTCGACTTCGCAAACGGCTCCGGCAGACGCGATGCCAGTCCGCGCAGGTCACTGCTCAGTCGCAGGTTGCCGCGAGCCGGGCGTGCGCGGTCGGCATTGCGCCGCACGGTCAGGACTCCACGCCAGTCCGCGCTGCCTTCGATACCGCCATTAACGGGCAGGCGCGCGACCGGGCGCAGTTGCGCGCCGATCAGCCTGCCCTCGGCATTGACCTCTGTGCTAAGGCTGCCATCCGCATGAGCCGTGGTGCCGATCGACACCTGCACGGGCCCGCCGAACAGGCGGCCCGACAACGCCGGCGCATGGATCTCCCGGTTGCGGACCCAGAGTTCGCCATTGATCGCAGTCGCCTCGTATGGCTGGGTCCGGTGGCGGAGGCCGACTCCTGACAACGTCGCCATCACGGTCACCACCCGCCGTTGGAAATCCTTGATCGGCAGGAACATCGCGATCTCGCCCTTGAACGAGCCCGAACCCGCCAGGTCTGCGAAGGCGGCGCCGAACGACGGGGCGAGCGGCGTCGACTGCAGCAGCCGGATGGCGCGTCCGGCGTCGCCGTCCACATTCCCGCGCACCGCGATGATCGCATCGCGCAGGTCCGCGCTGTGCGCTTCGGACTGCGCGATGGCGATGCCGCCGAGCGTGCCGCCGGTCGCGTGCACCTGCAGGGCCGGCCCATCAAAGGCGAAGCGGACGGCCATATTGCGGATCTCAGGCCAGCCGGGCGCATAGAACAGGTCCACACCGCTCGCACGCCCCTCGGCGTGAAATTCGCCCTGTCCTGCGCGATACGGAAATCCGCGCACGGGCCCGACGATGGACACGCGACCCTCGTTGACGCGGCCCGCCCGGAACGCTGCGTCGAGCCAGGCGAGCGCTTTTGGCGACAGTTTTTCGATCGGCAGATAGCGCCAGACCTGCCGGACGTCGACATCCCTGGCAGTTGCGTCCAGCACCATCAGTGGCAGCTCGCCCGGCCGCAGCACGACGCGGAGCCGGCCGCGCGCCTTGCCATGGCCCATGTCGATGCGGCCGTCATCGAGCCAGATCCGGACGCCATCGCCGAAGCGGCTCCATTCGACCCGCCCGTCGGCCATCGGCACGGCCGCGATCGCCCGCCACTGCAGCGGCCACTTCATCGTCGCATTGCGCGTCGCGACGTGGACCACGCCGCCCGCGCCTCGCCCCTCGATCGCGCCGTCCAGGCCACTGAAGCCGGGTGCGCGCCGGTAGGGTTCGAAACCGACGTCCGTGAAGCGCACGCGCCCGACAATGTCCGGCAGCTGCTTTGCGCCGGCGTCGGCCAGCGCAACGTCGAGACCGTAGAGCTCGCCGCGGGCATTCAGCGCGACGAGGCGCTCGCGCACTCCGCCGGGGGGCAACATCACGGCGAACGGCGCGAGATTCTCGAGGCGCAGGTAATCCGCACGCGCGGTCGCGGACACGACGCGGCCTTCCTTGAGTCCGATCTCAACATTCAGGTTCGTCGGCCGCCATGGTGCGCCCGCGCGTGACAGCACCAGGCCGGTCGCCAGCACCGAAACCGTTTCCGCCGTCCGCCGGATGCGGATGTCGCCCGCGACCCGATTGAATTCTCCGTCAGTGCCGGGCAGCCGCAGGTTTTCGAGCTGCGGCCGCAGCCGCATTGACGTCAGTTTCCGACCGGTGCCGCGCAGCGACAGCCCGAGCGCACCGTGGCCGGCCGCGGGCACGACGAAACTCTCCGGCAGGAGCGCCGCCCATTGCTCAAAATCGAGGTCGCGCCCGTCGGCGCGCAGGCGCCAGGCGATCGTCCCGAAATCCGCGAGTTCCCCCTCCGCCTCCGCGTCGAACACGAAGGACGATCCCAGGTGTTGCGGCAGATCGACTTCGCCGCGCATCACGATACGATCGCCGGCGCGCTCGATGTCGAAATCGGCGCCGGTCAGCTCGAAGCGCCCCTGGCGCGCCCGCAGGTCGAGGACGTCGAGCGTCGCATCGCGCACCGCGAAGATGCCCCGTGGCACGCGATCGAGCGAAATCGGCCGCCGCTCCGACGCGGGCGCCTGGAATGCGCTCTGACCGACCATCTGGATGCTGCCATCGGTGTGGATCACGAAATTGAGCCGGGGCCGGACCAGCAGGACGCGCCCGACCTCGATGCGCCGGTACCAGAGCGAGCGCCGGATCGACAGGCTGACACGTCCGGACTCGGCGCTGACCAGCGCGCCGTCACCCGAGGCCGGCAGCACGCGCGCGCCGTGGAATACGACCTCGGGCCCGTAGCTGCCCATGCGGGCGTGGACCGAATCGAATTCGAGCTTTAGGCCGCTGTTCGCGCGCACGCTCTCGACGATGCGCTGCTGATAACCCGGCAACAGCTCGATCGCGATGCGGAAGGCACCGAGCGCCAGGGCGAGCAGTAACGCCGTGGCGCCGGCCAGGGCCGCCATCCAGCGCCCGAACTTCGGGAGCCCGCCCGTCATGAAGTCATACCAGCATCACGTCGAACTGTTCCTCCGCGTACCGGGCCTCCGCCTGCAGGCGGATCGGCCGGCCGGTCGCAAGTTCCAGGTCCGCCAAGGCCGCCGCTTCCTCGTCGAGCAGCAGCTCAATGACGTCCTGATGCGCCAGCACGATCAGTTCCCGGGAATCGAACTGCTGCGTCTGGCGCAGCACCTCCCGGAATATCTGGTAGGCGACCGTTTCTGCCGTCTTGACGAACCCCCGGGAATCGCAGTTTGGACAAGGGCGGCAGAGCTGGTGTTCCAGGCTGTCGCGGGTCCGCTTGCGCGTCATCTCGACCAGCCCGAGGGCCGAGACTGCCGAGACCTGCGTCCGGACATGATCGCCCGCCAGGGCCTGTTCCAGGGCCCGCAGAACGGCGCGGCCGTGTTCCGGATCCTGCATGTCGATGAAGTCCGCGATGATGATGCCGCCGAGATTGCGCAGCCTGAGCTGGCGGGCCATCGCGACCGCTGCTTCCAGATTGGTGCGGTAAATCGTGTCTTCGAGATTGCGGTGGCCGACGAATGCGCCGGTATTGACGTCGATGGTGGTGAGCGCCTCGGTCTGGTCGAACATCAGGTAACCGCCGGATTTCAACGGCACTTTCCGGTTAAGCGCCCGCTCGATCTCGTCCTCGACGCCATACAGGTCGAACAGGGGTCGCCCGCCTTCAAAGAGCTCGATGCGGCCGGCCAGCACCGGCATGAACGTTCTTGTGAATGCGATCATCGCCGCGTGCGCGGCCGGCGCATCCACCAGCACGCGCGTCACCTGCTCGCCCATCAGGTCGCGCAGCATGCGCAGCGGCAAGGCCAGATCTTCATGCACCCGTGTCCCGGCGGCCGCCCCGGCGCTGCGCTCCCGGATCACCTCCCAGAGCCGCTCGAGGAACATCCGGTCGGCCCGCAGCGCCTCGTCCGAAGCGCCTTCCGCCGCGGTGCGGACGATCCAGCCGCCGTTGCCGACGGCGCCTGACGCCACGGCGTCGCGCAGGCGCGCGCGTTCCTCGCCGTGCTCGATACGCCCCGAGATGCCGATGCCGCTGCCCTGCGGCATGTACACGAGGAATCGCGACGGCAGCGACACATAAGTCGACAGGCGCGCGCCCTTCGTCCCGATGGGGTCCTTCAGCACCTGAACGAGCAGCAGGTCGCCTTCACGCACCAGAGTCTGGATGTCGGCCGGCGGCGCATCGCTGCCGGCGCCCGGCGCGATGTCGGAGGCATGCAGGAATGCCGCGCGCTCGAGCCCGATGTCCACGAATGCGGCCTGCATGCCTGGCAATACGCGGGTCGCCCGGCCCTGGTAAATGCTGCCGGCCAGGCCGCGGCCGTTCGTCCGTTCGACGTGGAGCTCCTGGGTCAGCCCCTGCTCGACGATGACTGCGCGGCTTTCGCGCGGCGTGACATTGACCAGGATCTCGACGCTCATGCGTCCGCCTGCCAGCGCTGCACGCCGGCAGCGTCCAGCAGCGCCGCCGTTTCGAACAACGGCAGGCCCATGACGCCGGAAAAACTGCCTTCGAGGCGCTCGACGAAGACCGCGCCAAAACCCTGGATCGCGTAGGCGCCGGCCTTGCCGGTCGCCTCGCCGGTCCGGAAGTAGCGCCGGCATTCGTCCGCGCCCAGGGCGCGGAACGTCACGCTGCTGCAATGCAGCGCCGCCTGCTGCCGGCCATCGAGATGCAGCACGACCGCGGTCAGCACCTGGTGGGTTCGGCCGGCGAGCGCCATCAACATTGCGATGGCGTGCGCTTCGTCCACGGGCTTGCCGAAAATCCGGTCGTCCAGCACGACTTCGGTGTCAGCCGCGAGCACCGGCCGGCTGGCGCGCTGGCCAAGCGCCGCGGCCGCGGCCGCCGCCTTGTCGCGGGCGAGCCGCATCACGTAGTCCGGAGGATTCTCGCCCAACCGCGGCCGCTCCTCGAGATCGACCGGAAACGGCTGGTGCCGGACACCGATCTGCGTCAGCAATTGGCTGCGCCGGGGCGATGCGGAAGCCAGGATGATGGACGCGTAAGTCATGGGCTTCCGCGGTGGTAGGGATGTCCCTGCAGCAAGCTCTGCGCCCGATAGAGCTGTTCCGCGACCATGACGCGCACGAGCGCGTGCGGGAAGGTCAAGGGCGACAGCGACCAGCGGAAATCAGCACGCGCCGCCAGCGCCGCATCGAGACCGTCGGGCCCGCCGATCAGGAAAGCCAGGTCCCGGCCGCCGGCGCGCCGCTCGGCAAGCCACTTCGCCAGTTCGGGCGTCGTCATTGCGCGGCCAGTGACTTCGAGCGCAACGACATAGTCGCGCGCGCCGATCGCGGCCTCCATGCGTTCGGCCTGCCGTGCGAGCGCGATTTCGACCAGTTCGAACCGGAGGCCGTGTGCAAAGCGGCGGGCATAGTCCGCGACGCCGGTATTGATCCAGTCAGGCAGCCGGGTCCCGGCCGCGATCAGCCGGACGCGCACCGGCCGCGCTCAGGCGCCGCTCGGGCCGCGGGTCGCAGGACGCAGGTCCCAGAGCTTCTCGAGTCCGTAGAACTCGCGGATGCGGGGCAGCATCACGTGCACGATCAGGTCCTGCAGGTCGACCAGCACCCACTCGCCCTCGCGGTCACCCTCAATGCCATAGGGACGATGGCCCGCCTGGCGGCAGCGCTCGACGACCCGGTCCGCAATCGATTTCACGTGGCGATCGGAGGTGCCGGTCGCGACGATCATCGTGTCGGTGACGTCAGTCAGCTTGCGCACGTCCAGGATCCTGACGTTGACGGCTTTCATGTCCTCAAGTGCGGCGACGGCGATTTGGGTCAGGGCGCCAGGCGTTGGTTTGCGTGGTTTTTTTGGTCTGGCGGGGCGGGAGCGCGGGGCGGCGGACGCTGCGGAACTGCGTTTCTTCCTCGGTCTCTTGTCGATCATTCCTGCCTTTCACCTGGCCGGGCGTAACTGCCCCTGGCGAGGATGATCCTACGCGCAGCCTCAGGCATCAAGTAGCGTGGATCGCGGCCCGCTGCAATGACCGCCCGCACCGCGCTCGAGGAAAGATCGAGCTCGGTATTCCGGCAGACATGCACGAGCCCCGCGGGGCTTCCGGCCAGTTGTGCCGGGTCGTCGCAGCGGTTGTGCTCGAGCAGTGCTGCCGGCAATCCGGTAACCGGCAACGCGACGCGGGGCCGCAATGCGACGACGACGTGCGCGAGACTGATCAGTTCATCGGCCCGGTGCCAGCGTTCAAGTCCGGCGAAGGCGTCCATGCCGAGAATCAGTACGATCGGCTGCGCGGAGCGCTCGGCGCGCAGTTCCTCGAGCGTCAGCACCGTATAGGAAGGTCCGCCGCGCTTCAGTTCGCGCTCATCGACCCGGAAGCGGCCGTCGTCCTCGATTGCGGCGCACAACATCGCGAGGCGCGTCGCGGCATCCGCCAGCGGCGCCGCGCGGTGCGGGGGATCGCCCGCCGGTATGAATGCGATCCGCTCCAGCCCCAGCAATTCATGGAGCTCGTGCGCCGTGCGCAAATGCCCGTAATGGATGGGGTCGAACATCCCGCCGAACACGCCAAAGGGCCGCATGGCGTCAGTTCGCAGGCGGGACGGCAGGCAGTGCGCCGGCGAGCGCCGCGACGAGGCCGGTCAGCGACGTCCACGGATCACCGCGGCCCTTTCCCTTGATCTGCCTGTCGGCGAGCGCCGCCGACACGAACAGCGGTTCGAGCGGCAGGCCCGCGGTGCGGGCGGCCGCGCGACGCAGCAGCGCCCCGCGCCGCACTGCCTGCGGCCCATAGCCCTGCGGCTTGCCCGGATTCGCCCGCGATTCGGCGAGCCCGCGCAACTCACGGCAGACGGCCCAGAGCACCAGCGGCGCCTCGGTGCCCTCCGCACGTAATCCGTCGAGGATGCGCAGGCTCCGCGCCGCGTCGCCTTCGAGCGCCGCTTCGCCGAGCTGGAACACGTCATAGCGCGCGCTGTTCGAGACGGCCGCCTGCACCTCTTCCACGGTCAGCCTGCCGCCCGGGTGCAGCAGCGCG
>JALYJS010000193.1 GCA_030799345.1 Pseudomonadota bacterium
GTGGCGGAGGGCTGGCCGGCATTGCATGCGGAACTGGCTGCCCGCGACCCGGACGCCGCGCGACGGATCCAGCAGACGGACCGCCAGCGGATCCAGCGCGCCCTGGAGGTCATCGAACTGACCGGTGAACCGATCTCCGCGCAGCACGCCGAAAACCTGCGCGGCGCCACGGGCACAGCTGACCTGCGCCTCGTGCTCGCACCCGCCGATCGCGCAGTGCTTCATGATCGTTTGGCGCTGCGGTTTCACGGGATGATGAGGGACGGCCTGCTGGAGGAAACGGCGGCGCTGTGCGCTCGTCCGGACCTGCACGCCGGCATGCCCTCGATGCGTCTCATCGGCTATCGGCAGCTCCGGGAGCACCTTGAAGGGCGCGAGACCCTCGATGTAGCCGTGGAAAAAGCCATCGCCGCCACCCGGCAACTGGCAAGGCGTCAGCTCACTTGGCTCCGAGCGGAACCACAAGCCGCATGGTTTGATCCAACCGACCGGGGGACGCCTGCGCGCATTACCGCTCGCATCGCATCCTGGCTGCGCGACCGGACAGAATCGCTGCAGACCTGATGCTAGACTTGTTGCTTGCGGGCGACGCCATGCGCGTTCTGTATACGCCCCCGTCCGGTAAGGTGGAGCCGCCGACACAGCGTAGAGCGGCAATAAAGTACTAGAAAAATCAAGGAGTTATCATGGCCAGAGGCCAGTCACTGCAGGACCCTTTCCTGAATGCCCTGCGCAAGGAGCGCGTGCCCGTCTCGATCTACCTGGTCAACGGCATCAAGCTCCAGGGGCAGGTCGACTCTTTCGACCAGTTCGTCGTACTGCTGAAGAATTCCGTCAGCCAGATGGTCTACAAACACGCGATATCTACCGTGGTCCCAGCACGCAACGTGCGCCTGCCTGCGACCGAAGGCGCCGAAGAAGAAGGCGCCAAGGAGCCGGAAGCAACTTGAGGCAGGTCTCCTGCAGCACAATTTGATCGAACGGCCAGACCGGGGCGAACACGCCGTACTCGTCCGGATCGGTCTCGGCGCGCCGACCGACGGCGACGAGCTGGCCGAATTCGAGGCGCTGGCGCGCTCGGCCGGCGCCATTCCGGTCGCGACGGTGACCGGCTCGCGCCGTACGCCGGATCCGCGGTTCTTCGTCGGTAGCGGCAAGGCCGAGGAAATACGCCTGCGCGCAGAGGAGTTGGGCGCCGATCTCGTGCTGGTGGATCACGGCCTGTCGCCGAGCCAGGAACGCAATCTCGAGAAGCTGACCGGCCGGCGCGTGCTCGACCGCGCGGGCCTGATACTCGACATTTTCGCCCAGCGCGCCAAGAGTTCAGAGGGCCAGCTCGAAGTGGAGCTTGCGCAGCTGCGCCACCTGTCAACGCGTCTCGTGCGCGGATGGACCCACCTCGAACGGCAGAAAGGCGGCATCGGGCTGCGCGGACCCGGTGAAACACAGCTCGAAACCGACCGTCGCCTGATCGGCAAGCGCATCAAGACGCTGTCGGCGCGGCTCGAAAAGCTTGCGCGTCGGCGGGACACGGGCCGCGGCGTGCGCAAACGCGTCCCGGTGCCGACGGTCGCGCTCGTCGGCTATACGAACGCGGGCAAGTCGACGCTCTTTCGCGCGCTCACCGGCAGCGACGCCTATGTCGCTGACCAGCTGTTCGCCACGCTGGATCCCACCGTGCGGCGGCTGCGCCTGCCGCATACGCCGGATATCGTGATCGCCGACACCGTCGGCTTCGTCCGCGACCTGCCGCACGAGCTGGTCGCTGCTTTCCGGTCGACCCTGATCGAGGCGCGCGACGCCGATCTGCTGCTGCATGTGATCGATGCGTCCGACCCCGAGCGCGAGCGACGCATCGCGCAGGTGGACGAAGTGCTGGCGGGCATCGGCGCCGGTGAAATCCCGCAACTGCGCGTTTACAACAAGATCGACCGACTGGGCCGGGCGCCGGAGCGGGTGCGAGATGCACACGGGCATCCGGGCCGTGTCTGGCTGTCGGCGGCGAGTGGCCTGGGCGTCGGCTACCTGCGCGACAGCCTCCAGGAGATTTTTGGCGAAATTGCGCAGAGGTTCCGGGTCTCGTTGCCGCCTGCGCATGGCCGCTTGCGCGCGCGGCTATTCGAGCTCGGCCTCGTGCGAGATGAGCAGCCAGCGACGGACGGCGGCTCCGTCCTCGAAGTCGAAACGTCGCAGCGGCAGCTCGAAAAACTCTGCCAGCAAGCGAACCTCGACTTCGCCGCGAGCGTGTCTCCTTGTTTGCCTGGCGCGGGCTTCGTAGAATTTGCCCGCGACACCGCGAGTTCCGCGGCCTGACCCTTTCCTTAACGACGAGCGTACCCAATGGCCTGGAATGATCCTGGCAAGAACGAAAATCCCTGGCAGCGGAAGCCCGACCAGGGCCCGCCTGACCTGGACGAGGTATTGCGCCGAATCCAGAAGAAGCTGCGCGCGCTGCTGGGCGGCGGGCCGCGCCCGGTCGGCAATGGCTCGTCTGGCGGACGCAATGCGATCGGGATCAGCACGATCCTGATCGGCATTCTCGCCCTCTGGCTCGGGATCGGATCCTGGTATCTCAATGAACCCGCCGAGCGTTCGGTCATCACGCGCTTCGGCAAGTACGTCAAGACAACCGGGGCAGGTTTCAATCTGCGCATGCCCTGGCCGATCGACAAGCGCCAGGTCATCAATGTCACGGAAGTGCTGACCTACCCGGCGCAGACCCGCATGCTGACGCAGGACGAAGCGCTGGTGGACATCAACCTGGCCGTTCAGTACCGGCGCGCCGATCCGGTCAAGTTCGCCTTCAATGTGCGCGATCCCGAGGAAACACTCGGCGAAGTCAGCGGCAGCGCCATCCGCGAGATCATCGGGCAGAGTCGCCTGATCGCGGTTCTGGGTGTCGGCCGCCAGGAGATCAGCGTGCGCACGAAGGATCTCGTGCAACGCACGATCGCCGCCTACAACACCGGCATTGAAGTCATGAGCGTCAACCTGCAGGACGTCAATGTTCCGGAGCAGGTGTCGCCCGCGCAGAAAGACGCGATCAAGGCCCGCGAAGACAAGGACCGTGCGACGCTCGCTGCCCAGACCTACGCGAACGACATCGTCCCCAAGGCGCGCGGCCTCGCGGTCAGCGTGATGGAAGGCGCTGAGGCCTATCGCGCGCGCGTAGTCGCCGGCGCCGAGGGCGAGACGACGCGATTCTCGCTGCTGGCGGCGCAGTACCAGGGCGCGCCGGCCGTGACCCGCGAACGCCTGTACCTCGAGACGATTGAGGAGGTGCTCGGCTCCTCGACCAAGATCATCGTCGACACCAAGGGCACCGGAAATATGGTCTATCTGCCGCTCGACAAGCTGCTCGAGCAGCGTGGCCGGCCGCGCTCCGGCACGGAGACGCCGCCGACCATCCGGATGGAGGATGGCAGCAGCGTTGAAGCGGAAGATCCGCGCGCCAGGAAGGAACGCTGATGGACAAGCGTCTGCTGCCCGGGATCGTCATCGCCATCGTGGCGGCGTGGCTGTTCAGCAGCTCGCTGTTCCAGGTTCATGAGACCGAACTCGCGATCAAGCTGCGGCTGCGCGAGATCGTCAAGGCCGACTACGAACCCGGGCTGCACCTGAAGATTCCCTTCATCGAATCGGTCGACAGGTTCGAGCGACGCGTGCTGACCCGGAACTATCCGGCCGAACAGTTCCTGACGAGCGAAAGCAAGATCCTCGACGTCGATTTCTACATCAAGTGGCGCATCGCCGACGTGGTCCAGTATTACCTGGCGACCGACGGCGACGAGGAAGTCGCCGCCAATCGGCTGGCCGAGATCGTCAAGGACGGCCTCAAAGGCGTCATCGCCAAGCGCACGCTGCAGCAGGTCGTCGCCGCGGAACGCGCGGAGTTCATGGGCGACATCCTGCAGTTCGGCGCGGAGTCGGTCGGCCAGCTCGGTCTCGTTCTGGTGGACGTGCGCGTCAAGCGCATTGACCTGCCGGCCGAAGTATCGGAATCGGTGTTCTATCGCATGCGCCAGGATTTCGCGCGCCAGGCCTCGCAACTGCGCGCCGAGGGCGACGAGCAGGCACAGCGCATACGCGCCGAAGCGGAGCGCGAACGCACCGAACTGCTGGCGATCGCCAACCGCGACGCGGAGAAGATCCGCGGCGAGGGCGACGCGACCGCCGCCCAGACCTACGCGCGCGCTTACCAGCGTGCGCCGGAGTTCTACTCATTCCACCGCAGCCTCCAGGCCTACCGCAAGTCCCTGGGCCAGCCAAATGACGTGCTGGTGATCGCGCCGGATGGCGAGTTCTTCAAGTACCTGAAGCAGTCCGGCCGCTGAGCCGAAGATGAATATCGCCTGGCCCGATTTCGCGGCTGCGCTCGGGCTGGTGCTGGTGATTGAAGGTTTGTTGCCCTTCCTGAATCCGACCGGCATGAAGCGCGTACTGGCTTCGGTCTCCGGCCAGACCGACAGGGCGCTACGGATTGCCGGAGCGGCGAGCATGTTTGCTGGCGTGGTCGTACTCTGGCTCATCCGGTCCTGAGGCGGGACGCGTGGGCAAGGTCGTGGTCGTGGTGGGCGCCCAATGGGGCGATGAGGGCAAGGGCAAGGTTGTCGACCTGCTGACGGAGCGGGTCGCAGGCGTCGCCCGGTTCCAGGGCGGCCACAACGCCGGGCACACGCTGGTCATCGGCGGCGAAAAAACCGTGCTTTCCCTGATTCCCTCGGGCGTGCTGCGCGACCGCGTGCGCTGCTTCATCGGCAATGGCGTCGTCGTCTCGCCGGGTGCACTGCTGACGGAAGCGGACATGCTGGCTGCGCGCGGGGTGCCTGCGTTCGAGCGCCTCCAGATCAGCCCGATGTGCCCGCTCGTGCTGCCGTCGCATGCCGCTATTGATCGTGCACGCGAGCGCGCATCGGGGTCGCGCAAGATTGGCACGACTGGCCGCGGCGTCGGGCCGGCGTACGAAGACAAGGTCGCGCGCCGCGCGGTGCGCGTCGGCGATCTGCTGACTCCACAGCACTTCGAATCGCGCCTGCGCGAACTGCTCGACTGGCACAACTTCGTGCTGGAACGACACCTGCAGGATGCGCCGGTCGATTTTGCCGCCACTCTCGAGGAATGCATGCGCCAGGCTGAGCGCATCGGCCCGCTCATCGGCGATGTCACGCAGTCGTTGCAGGATATCCGCGTCGCCGGTGGCAACCTGCTGCTTGAAGGCGCCCAGGGCACGCTGCTCGACGTCGATCACGGCACCTATCCATTCGTCACCTCGTCCAACACGGTCGCCGGCTATGCATGCGTGGGCACCGGTCTTGGCCCGCGCGACATCGATGCGGTGCTCGGCATCGTGAAGGCTTACACGACGCGGGTCGGTGCGGGTCCGTTCCCGACCGAACTCGACGACGAATCGGGACGGCACCTGTCGCGGGTCGGCCAGGAATTCGGGGCGGTCACGGGACGGCCGCGCAGAACCGGCTGGTTCGATGCCGTGATGCTCCGCCGCTCCATCATGAACAACGGCATCACCGCGCTGTGCGTCACCAAGCTCGACGTGCTGGACGGGCTCGAGCACGTCAGCCTCTGCGTGGATTACCGCGACGGCGCGCCGGTGTATGAGCAATTCCCTGGATGGCAGGACACGACGGCGGGACGGCGATCAGAGGGTGAACTGCCGGCCGCGGCGCGTGCCTACCTGGCCAGACTCGCCGAAGTCTGCGGCGTGCCGATCACCATGATCTCGACCGGCCCGGATCGGGAGCAGACGATCCTTACCGGTCACCCGTTCGACTGACGGCACCGCGCGTTCAGCCCAGTGTGCGCTCCAGTCGGTCGAGCGCCGCGCCGAGATCCGAAGCCACACGCCGGTCCTGTTGCCGTTGCCGTTCCAGCGCAGCCTGGAAGCTGCGCGCGGGATCGGCGAGCGCCTCGCGATCGAGCGCCAGTCCGTGGCGCGCGAGGAGGGGCGCGAGCTCCGTGGCGCGCCGGCCCAGTTCCCGGCGCGTGCAGTCGAAGGCATGGTCGACCAGTTCGCGGCGGTCCGAATAGCGGAAAACGTTCGCAAAGAACATGCGCCGGTCACCCCGGTCCGGTTCCAGCAGCACGATCTCCGCGCACGGGAACCGGCTTTTGTACGACGCGACGCCGACCTGCATGCGTGAACGGATCAAGGCGCGAAAGGTCTGCCCGAGTACCGCCGGAAGTCCCAGTCGCTTGAGCTCGATCTCGCGCGGAGCGTCGCCGGCCGCGGACGCATCGAAGGGTACCAGCGGATTGATCGCGAACAGCAGGTCGACGCCTGCTTCCAGCAGCACCGACGCGTGCATGGTGCGCAGCAGCGCGCCGTCGGCATAGGTTTCGCCTTCGATCTCGACCGGAGAATACAAGCCGGGCAGGGCGGTGCTTGCCTGCACCGCGCGGGAAATCGGTACGTGATCAAGTCCAGGCTGACCGAACAAGGCGGCCTCGCCCGTGTTCAGGTTGGTGGCCACGATGAACAGGCGCCGGTCCAGCTTGCGGAAATCGTTGGTCCTGCCGCCGCTCCCGTAAAGTCTGCGCAAGTAGCGCTCGAACGGCGCGCTGTCCAGTAATCCCGCCGGCATCGCCGCGGCAAGCGGCGCCAGCGCTTCCGCGACGCCTTGTGACAATGGCGCGCGCACGTATTGCGCCAGCGCGCGCAGCGCGATGCCCGGAAGCAGTGCCAGCCGACGTGCGTATTCACCGAAAGCCGGCTGCAGGAACAGGCCCGGGTGCGCGGTATCGGGGCCCGCATCGTTGCTGATGGTGATGCGGCCGATGTCGACCGGCGTAAGACCATTCGCGAGGCCGGCCACGAGCATCGAGCCGGAGCTGACGCCTGCGTAACCGTAAAGATCGCCGGGGACGAAGCCCTTGATGCATTCGGTCAAGGCTTGCAGTGCACCGAGCTCGTAGAAAGCGCCGAGCGGACCGCCGCCGGCGAGTGCAATGCCGATGTGCCCGGTCTTGCGCGGCCGCGCCGCGGCCTGAATCGTCAGCACGCCCGGCGCCGCCGGTGCAGTGACCGCATCAGTCTTTCCTGCGCGTGCCGCCCGTGCGTCGCTTGCGCGATGGCGCCGTCTGCGCTTGCCCGCCCAGGCGCTCGACGCTGGCCGAGAGCTTCTCGACCTTGCGCGTCAGCGCGGTAATCTCCTCGGCGGACGGCATGCCCAGCTGGTGCAACGCGCGCTGCACACGCGTCTGGAAGATCTTCTCGAGGCTGTCCCAGGTCTCGCCGGCCTGCGCCTGCACGGTGTCGATGCGCTGGTTGACGCGCTGCTGTGCGCCCTGAAAGGCCTGCATCACGACCTTCTGTGCGGCGTCCAGCGCGCCGCCCTGCAGCTTCGACCCTTCGCGCATCAGCTCGTCGAAGATCTTTGGCGCGCCGGCCTGGGCGCGCGACAGGGCGCCGAGGCCCGCCTGCCAGATCTGCTGTGCCGAATACAGCAGGTCCGGGTCGCCTTTCGGCGCGCCGCCACCGAGCTTGCCCTTTTTCTTCGCCGCCATGATCCTCTCCTTGCCGCGGGCCCGAAGCCGGCGGTACGCGCCAGAGAATACCGCGTTCCGACCAGGAGTTCATGATGGCCACCGCGAAGCTGCCAACCTTCCCCTACGACCCGAAACCCTACAGTTACGACGGCGATTCGTTGAAGAAGGCCTGGGACCGCCTGCATGCGGGCGACCGTGAACCGTATCCGGCGAGCGGCAAGGACGCCGCCGCCCTGCAGCAAGCCTGGCGGGCATTTCACCGGGGTGATTTCGCGGACGCAGTTGCCGCGGGCGCGAAGCTCGGGGCGCGCGGCGCGACCGTTGCGAACAAGGCGGCGGCAGTTGCCGCGACGTATCTCGAGGAGGATGACAAGCGGGCGCTCAGCCTGCTCGAGGAGGCGGCGAAGCGCGCCCAGCAGGCGACGCGTGCCGCGCCGGACGATGCCAATGCCTGGTACATGCAGGCATTCGTGCTCGGGCGCTATGCGCAGCGCGTGTCCGTCGTCAAGGCGCTCGCCGAGGGTGTCGGCGGCAAGGTGGCTAAAGCACTCGATCGTGCGCTCGAACTCGCGCCGGATCATGCCGATGCACATATCGCGCTCGGGCTTTATCACGCGGAGATCATCGACAAGGTCGGTGCGCTCGCGGGCCGGCTGACCTACGGCGCCGACGCGGCAAAATCGGTGAAGCATTTCGAACAGTCGATCAGGCTCAACCCGCGCTCGGCGGTCGCGCACATGGAGTTTGCGAATGGACTGTTGATGCTGCAGGGCGACAAGCAGAAGAAGAAAGCGGTAGAGCTCTATCGCAAGGCCGCGGCGATCAAGCCGATGGATGCGATGGAGCGGCTCGACGTCGAACAGGCCAAGGCCGAACTCGAATGACCGTTACCGCGCGCTCCTGAGCCAGGGGCCGAGCAGCAGGGACAGCACGAGTTTCTCGAATTCCTGCTGGAACCGGGCCGTGACCTCTTCGGGATCCGGCACGCGCTTGTAATCTGCGATCAGGCCGAACTGCACCTGGCCGGCATACGACAGGATGCTGAGCCCGAGACCGATGTCGCCCGACTGCGGTACCCAGAAGATCAGCCGGGAGATGCGCCGGCCCGCGAGATACATCGGCTGGCGCGGACCCGGCACATTGGTGGCGACCGCCGTGGCCTTGGTCGACAGTAGATCGATGGCCGCGGCCTCGACCGAGCCGGGCATCATGCCGAGTGCGGCCATGAGGCCGAGCGTCAGGACCGGCTGGTAGGATCCTTTCAACGCGGTCATGGCCGCATGAACCTCGGCGACTCGGACCAGCGGATCGCGGATGCCGACCGGCAACTCGAGGAATACCAGTCCGAAGTGATTGCCGAGCGAAGCTGCCGCCTCCGGGTCGCGCAGGTTCACCGGCACGGTCGCGCGGATGCGCATGCCGTCGGTGTCTTCGCCGTGAAAGCGCAGATAGCTGCCGAGCGCACCCGCCGCGGTCGACATCAGGAGGTCGTTGATCGTACAGCCGAGCGCCTTGGCGACGGTCTTGACGTCGTCGAGCGGCAGCGGGTCGGTCCATGCGGCCACCTTGCGCGTGCCGAGCGGCCCCTTGAACCGCGTCGGCGGGTCGTCCGCAAGCGTTGCGACGCGCGCGAGCTCGCCCGCGATTCCGAGCGCGTGGCGCGCGAGCTCGCTCGCCTGCTCGGGATTTCGCGTCAGGTCGGCCGCCCGCGCCAGCCACTGCGCGCCTTCCGTACAGGCCTTCTGCACCAGCGCGGCGCCCGGCACCTGCAGGCGCCCGAGCCAGGGCGTTGCGTCGTCGTCGGTTTTACGCGGCGCGGCCGGGTTGGCGGAACCGGCCGCTGCCGGCGCTGCCTCGCTGTCGGTCAGCGTCAGGAATACGCGAATCATCGCCGTGCCGTCGGCATAGCAATGATGGATGCGGAGGATGACCGCCGTACCGCCCGCGAAGTTCTCGACAAAATGAAACTGCCACATCGGCCGGCGGCGGTCGAGATCGGTGCCGGCTAGGCGCGACACCAGCGACTCGAGCTCCGCCTGGCCTGCGGGAGCCGGCAGCGCGATGCGGCTCACGTGCTGGTCCAGGTCAAAATCCGGATCCTGCTGCCAGCTCGGTCCGAGCGCGTCGTCCACGGCCCGGCAGCGGAAGCGGGGAAACTTCAGGAAACGCTCGGCGATCGTCTTGCGGAACCGGCGGAAATCGACGCGCGAATCGAAAGCGACCACGCCGATGATCATCATCAGGTTCGTCGGTCGGTCCATGCGTAGCCACGCGGCATCGACCGCGGACATGCGTTCCGTTTCGTAGTCCATCGGATTAGAGTATCTCAGATGGCATACTTCGTAACCGGCGCGACCGGGTTCATCGGCCGTTATCTCGTGGAACGCCTGCTGGCGCGCGGCCAACGCGTGTACGTGCTGGTGCGACCGCAGTCCATGCCGAAGTTCGAGGCGCTGCGCGAGGCATGGGGCGCGCGCGCGAGTCGCGTCGTGCCGATTGCGGGCGATCTCGCGGAGCGCGATCTCGGCGTGTCGAAGGCGGATCTTCGCAAGCTCACCGGCAAGATTGATCATCTATTCCATCTGGCGGCGATCTACGACCTGCAGGCGGGCAGCGAGGAGCAGGATTCGGCCAACATCGTCGGCACCGATCATGCGCTGCAGTTTGCTGACACGGTGCGGGCGGGGTGCTTCCATCTGACGAGCTCGATTGCGGCGGCAGGGCTCTACAAAGGCAGTTTCCGCGAGAACATGTTCGAAGAGGCGACCGGCCTCGACCATCCTTATTTCCGCACCAAGCACGACTCGGAAGCGATGGTGCGGCATCGCTGCAAGCGGCCCTGGCGCGTGTATCGCCCCGGCATCGTCGTCGGCCATTCGCAGACCGGGCAGATCGACAAGATCGACGGCCCGTACTACTTCTTCAAGATGATACAGAAACTGCGGCAATCGCTGCCGCCGTGGTTTCCGCTGGTCGGCCTCGAAGGCGGCTACATCAACCTCGTGCCGGTCGATTACGTAGCGGCCGCGATGGACCACCTCGCACACGTGCCGGACCAGGACGGGCAGTGCTTTCACCTGACCGATCCGCGCCAGCGGCGCGTCGGCGAAGTGCTGAACCTTTTTGCACGCGCCGGTCATGCCCCGACCATGGCGTTCCGCCTGGATCCGAAGCTGCTGGACCTGATCCCGGAGGGCGTCACTGCGTCGATGTCCAGCTACCGGCCGCTGCAGCAGGTGATCGACACGATGCTGCGCGACCTGCGCATTCCGCGCGACGTCATGCAGTTCTTCAACTGGCAGACCCGGTTCGACTGCACGCGCACGCAACGCCTGCTCGAAGGAACCGATATCCGCGTGCCGTCGCTCGAGGACTACGCCTGGCGGCTGTGGGACTACTGGGAAAGACACCTCGATCCCGACCTGTCACTCGACCGCAGCCTCGCAGGCGCAGTGCGCGGCAAGGTCGTGCTGATCACCGGCGGTTCCTCCGGCATCGGGCTCGCCGCCGCGGAGCGCTGCGTGGACGCCGGGGCGACCGTGCTGATCGTCGCGCGCGATGCGGAGAAACTCGAAGCCGCGCGCACGCAACTGGCCGCGCGCGGCGGCGCCGTGTTCACCTATCCCTGCGATATTGCCGACTATGCCGCCTGCGACGCACTCGCAGCCCGGGTGCTGGCGGAGCACGGCGGCGTGGACGTGCTGGTCAACAACGCGGGGCGTTCGATCCGCCGCTCGATCGACTTGTCGCACGACCGCTTTCATGACTTCGAGCGCACCATGCAGCTCAATTATTTCGCCGTTGTGCGCCTGACCATGGCGTTGATGGCATCCCTGATGGAGCGCGGCGGGCACGTCGTGAACATCTCCTCAATCGGCGTGCTGTCGAATGCGCCGCGCTTTTCAGCTTACGTGTCTTCAAAGGCCGCGATGGAGGCCTGGACGCGCTGCGCCGGCGCCGAGTACGCGGATCGCGGCGTCACCTTCACGATCATCAACATGCCGCTCGTGCGAACGCCGATGATCGCGCCGACGAAAATCTATGACCAGGTGCCGGTCGCGACGCCGGAAGAAGCCGCGGACATGATTGCCGAGGCCATCACCGACCGGCCTAAGCGCATCGCGACCAAGCTCGGCATCGCCGCCGAGGTGCTCCATCTGGTCGCCCCGCGAGTCACCGAAGTCGTCATGAACACGGCGTACCGGATGTTCCCGGACTCAGCCGCGGCGCGGGGCGATCAGGGCGAACCCAGGCCGGACCAGCCGCCGACCAGGGAAGCACTGATGTTCGCCTCGCTGCTGCGCGGCGTGCACTGGTAACGCGCGGATCCGCGATTCCGGACTTGTCCTACAGACCGCGGCACGCTGCGATGCCGATAGTCGGCCATGCCCACTGCGCGCATCAAACGTATTGTCGCGCGGCAGCGCGTCATCCAGAAACAGGTTGCGCGAGCCGATCGCGCACACCCGCGCAAGGAACTGGAGCGGCCGATGCAGGCGGGCGCCCGCGAGTACCCGGAACCGCCGATGCCGCGGCAGCACCGCAAGAAGCCGGGGGCTGAACGCAGCCTCGATCCGCAGCCGATGTATGACGCGCCGTACTGGCACGGTTCGGCGAAACTGTTCGGAAAGATCGCGCTGATCACCGGCGGCGATTCGGGCATCGGCCGCGCGGTCGCCGTGCTGTTCGCGCGTGAAGGCGCGGACGTCGCAATCCAGTACCTGTGCGAAGACAAGGATGCGGAGCAAACTGCTGACGCCGTGACTGCAGAAGGCCGTCGCGCGATCCTGATTCCCGGCGACGTCGGCGATCGGAAGCTCTGTCAGCGCGCAGTCGCCCGCACCGTCCGCGAACTCGGCGGGCTCGATGTGCTGGTCAACAATGCGGCCTTCCAGGTGCACTCGCACCGGCTGGAGGATCTCGACGAAGAGCATTTCGACCTGACGATCCGCACCAACCTGTACGGCTACTATTTCATGACGCAGGCGGCGCTGCCGCAGCTGAAGCCCGGATCCGCGATCGTGAACTGCGGCTCGGTGACCGGAATCGAAGGCAGCGGCCACCTGCTCGATTACGCGCTGACCAAGGGCGGCATCCACGCGTTCACGCGCGCGCTCGCGGCAAACCTGATGCCGCGCGGCATCCGCGTGAATGCGGTGGCGCCCGGTCCGGTCTGGACGCCGCTCAATCCCTCCGACAAGAGCGCGAAGCAGATTGCGAAATTCGGCTGCTCGGCGCCGATGAAGCGGCCGGCACAGCCGGAAGAGATCGCACCGGCATTCCTGTTCCTGGCCTCCGCGCAGTGCTCGGGCTACATCAGCGGCGAGATTCTGCCGGTTGTGGGCGGGTACAGCGGCAGCTGGTAGGCAGAATCCGCCTGCGCCAAACGGGCTGCGGGCGAGGCGCGACTGGATTACAATGCGTGCGCGAAAATGGTGCCCAGGAGAGGACTCGAACCTCCACGCCTCTCGGCACTAATACCTGAAACTAGCGCGTCTACCAATTCCGCCACCTGGGCACAGGTTGCGGCCGGGGGACCCCGGCGAGAGCGCGCAATTTACGCAGGCACCCGGTCGATGTCAATTCCGAGAATTCCATGAGTCGCAAGCCCCGCTGGCAGGACCAGGACCCGCGTTTCCGCGAGGAATCGGCGCGTTACGCCGAGCCGGTGCCGAGCCGCGAACTGCTGCTGAAAACGCTGTCGGCGGCCGGCACTCCGCTCGCGTTCGATGCGCTCGCCGATCGCCTCGGCCTGCGCGAGCCGGGTCCCCGGCAGGCAATCGCAAAGCGTATGGCCGCGATGGTTCGCGACGGGCAGCTATTGCTCAACCGCGCCGACGAGTACTGCCTGATCGACCGGCTGCCGGTCGTGGTCGGCACGGTCAGCGGCCACAAGGACGGCTTTGGTTTCCTGGTGCCGGCCGACGGCGGCGACGACCTGTTCCTGCCGTATCGCGAGATGCGCATGCTGATGCATGGCGACCGCGCCGCGGCGCGCGTCACCGGGCGCGATGAGCGCGGACGGGCGGAGGGCGCGGTCGTCGAGGTGCTCGAGCGGCGCACTAAACAGGTCGCGGGACGATTTTCGCTGGAGGGCGGCATCGGCTTCGTCGTGCCGGACAACCGCCGAATCAGCCAGCGCGTCGTCGTGCCGCGCGAGGCGGTCGGCGAGGCGAAGCACGGCGACCTGGCGGTCGTCGAGATCGTCGAGCAGCCGAGCCGCAACCGCGATCCGGTCGGACGGGTGTTGCGCGTGCTGCCGGACGGCGGCGGCGCCAACACCGCGATCGATCTTGCGATCGCCTCGCACGGGCTGTCGCACGAGTTTTCGCCGGAGGCCCTGCGCGAAGCGCGCCAGTATGGACGAGACGTCACCGTAGATGCCGCAGCGGGCCGCGAGGATCTGCGCTCGCTGCCGCTCGTGACCATCGACGGCGAGGATGCGCGCGACTTCGACGATGCCGTCTGGGCAGAAGAGAATGCCACGGGGTTCCGGCTCATCGTCGCGATCGCGGACGTCAGCCATTACGTGCGGCCGGGCATGGCGCTCGACGGTGAAGCGCGCGATCGCGCGACCTCCGTGTACTTTCCGAATCGCGTCCTGCCGATGCTGCCCGAGGAACTGTCCAACCACCTGTGCTCGCTGATGCCGAAGGTGGATCGCCTGTGCATGGTCTGCGACATGCAGGTGGCCAAGGGCGGCCACGTCACGCGCAGCCGTTTCTATCCGGCCGTCATGCGCTCGGCCGCACGCCTGACTTACACGCAGGTGGCCGCGGAGCTCGACGCTCCCGGACGCGCGACCGGCGATCTCACCGCGGCGGCGCCCGTCATCGCCCGGCTGCACAAGGTTTACCTGGCGCTGCGCCGGGGCCGCGAATCCCGCGGCGCACTCGATTTCGAGGCGCCCGAGGTCAAGGTCCTGGTGGATGCCGCGGGCATGGTCACGGACATCCGCGAGTATCCGCGCAACGACGCCCACCGCCTGATCGAGGAGTGCATGATCGCGGCGAATGTCCAGGCCGCAGGCTTCCTGAAGAAGCACAAGTTGCCGGCGCTGTTCCGCATTCATGGCAAGCCCGACGAGGAGCGCATGGAGGACCTGAAGCGCTTCCTGTCCATGCGTGGCGTGCTGCTCGATATCACCGGGGAGCTCGAACCCAAGCGCCTGCAGAAGACGCTCAAGCTGATCGCGGGCCGGCCCGACGCGGGCGTGCTGGAGAATGCGATCATCCGCTCGCTGCCGCAGGCGCTGTACCAGCCGCTCAATATCGGCCACTTCGGTCTCGCGCTCGCCGAGTACGCTCATTTCACCTCGCCGATCCGGCGCTATCCGGACCTGCTGGTGCATCGCGGCATCCGCCACGCGCTCGCCGGCGGCACCGCCGCAAATTTCGATCATTCGCCGCGCGCAATGGAAACCCTCGGCCAGGAGTGCTCGATGCGCGAGCGCAAGGCCGACGAGGCGGCGCGCTCGGTCGTCGCCTGGCTGAAGTGCGAGTTCATGCGCCCGCGCATCGGCGAGGAATTCGACGCGGTCGCGACCGGCGTGACCGATTTCGGCGTGTTCGTGCAGCTCAAGCAGATGCAGATCGACGGCCTGGTGCACGTCACCTCGCTGCCGCGGGATTATTTCCGCTTTCACGAAAAGGACCGCACGCTGGTCGGCGAGCGCACCAAGCTCAGGTTCTCGATCGGCGACGAGCTGCGGGTGCGGCTGGTGCGCGTCGATTCCGCGGAACGCAAGATCGACTTCGAGCATGTCGCCAAGACCGGGACGCATTTCCATCCGCGCCGGCCTACGGGCGCGAAAAAAGGCCCGAAGCGGCGATGAGCGGCGGTGCGGTCGTCTACGGGCTGCATGCGGTGCGCGCAGTGATCGCGCGGCGGCCGAAGGACCTGCTCAGGCTGTGCGTCGCCGCGGGGCGCGACGACCAGCGCATGCGCGAACTGCGCGAACTGGCCGCGACCCAGGGCGTGACGGTGACGAACGCAGCGATGGCGGCGCTCGACCAGGAAACCGGTGGCGCGGCTCACCAGGGCGTGCTCGCCGAAGTGCGTCCGAGCGCCTCGCTCAACGAGAATGCGCTGCTCGACCTGTTGACATCCGCGCCATCGCCGCCGCTGGTGCTGGTTCTCGACGGCGTTTCCGACCCGCACAATCTGGGCGCCTGCCTGCGCACCGCCGACGCCGCCGGGGCGACCGCGGTGGTGGCACCACGCGATCGCGCCGCCGGCCTGACGCCGGTGGTACGCAAGGTCGCGGCGGGGGCCGCCGAGATCGTGCCATTCGCCCAGGTGACCAACCTCGCACGGGCGCTCCGGGACATGAAAGCCGCGGGGCTCTGGATCGCAGGCACTGCCGGCGACGGCGAACAGGAGCTGTTCGACGCGGACCTCGCGGGACCGCTCGCGATCGTCATGGGGTCGGAAGGCCGCGGTCTGCGACGCCTGACGCGTGAATGCTGCGATTTCAGCGTCCGGCTGCCGATGCTGGGCGCCGTCCTGAGCCTGAATGTCTCGGTGGCCGCCGGCGTCATGCTGTACGAGGCGCTTCGCCAGAGGCGCGTAGAAGTTGCAAAACCCGAGCGGGTCCGGTAACTTACGCGCCCCTTGCGCCTGAGCCAGGGGCGTTTTTTTTCCTTCTCCTTGCCTCACCGCGATCGCGTCACCGGGAGGCTATAACCACAGGGAGCACAAGATGCGGCATTACGAGATCGTATTCCTGGTCCATCCGGACCAGAGTGAGCAGGTTCCCGCCATGATCGAGCGCTACCGCGGCATCATCGCCACGGACGGCGGCAGCGTGCATCGGCTGGAAGACTGGGGCCGGCGCCAGCTGGCGTTCCCCATCGCCAAGATGCACAAGGCGCATTACGTGCTGCTGAATGTCGAGTGCAGCGCGAAGGCGCTCGAGGAGCTCACCGGCGCATTCCGGTTCAGCGACGCCGTGCTTCGCCACCTCGTCGTCAAGATGGAAAAGGCCGTCACCGAACCTTCGCCGATGGCGAGGGAACCGGAGGAACGGGAGCGCGGCGATCGCGACCGCGACCGCGATCCGATGGGCGATGCGATGGGCCTGGACTGAACCACCTGCGGAGATCGAACGATGTCACGTTTTTTCCGGCGCAAGAAATACTGCAAGTTCACGGCCGAGGAGACCGACCAGATCGACTACAAGGATCTGGCCACGCTCAAGGGCTACGTCACGGAGACCGGCAAGATCGTCCCGAGCCGCATCACGGGCACGCGGTCGTTCTACCAGCGCCAGCTGGCAGTCGCGATCAAGCGCGCCCGCTACCTCGGGCTCCTGCCTTACACGGACCAGCATTGAAGCGCGCGGGCAACTGCCCGCGGCCGCGAGCGATCCGATGACCGCGATGTTCCGCTGGATGACCGCCGATCCTTTCCGCGCCTTCATTGCGGCGGGCATTGCCTCGCTCGTCGCGCTGTTCGCGCTGCCGATGGCCGCCTGGCTGCCAGCGGGACTCGTCGTGCTCGTGATGCTCGCCAGCGGCCGCGTCGCTGCGGGCGCCGCCGCCGCCGGCGCGGCAGCCGGCCTCCTGTGGGTGTTCATCCCGGCATTCGGTGCGGGACCTGCGCTCCTGGTCGCACTCGCCGTGCTGCTGCCGTCGTACCTCGGCGGTTCCGCCCTGGCCGCGACCGGCAGCCTGTCACTGGTGTTTCAGGCCCTGACGCTCGGCGCCGTCCTGCTGGTGTTCGCGATTCACGGCCTGCTCGGGGACCCCGTCGGTGTGCTGATGCCGCTGATTGCGGAACTCGAACCGATGCTCCGCCGCACGGCCGATACACTGTCGCAATGGGGCATCGAACATTCGGCTGCGGAGATCGGCGCCGCCACCGCGCGTGTCGCGTGGGCGACGCTCGGCTGGATGGTGTTGCTGCACGCCCTGCTGGCGCAGTTTGCCGGCCTGTGGGCGTTTGACCGCCTGCACGAACCCGGGGTCTTCGGCCGCGAATTCCGCCAGCTCAAGCTCGGGCGTTTCATCGCCTGGATCCTGGTCGCGTGTTTCCTGGTGTCGGTCGTCTCGCATGGGCTGCTCGGACAGGGCTGGCAGGCGATTGACGACGTCGTATTCGTATTGGCCGCGGCATTCCTGGTGCAGGCGCTGGCGGTCGTGCACGGCCTGCGTGAACTGCAGGTCATCGGTCTCTTGCCCATGATCCTCGCGTACGCGGCGGTCGTGCTGGTGCCGATGGCGCTGGTGGGCATCGGTTTCGCGGACACTTGGTTCCGCTTTCGCGAAAGATTTGCAAAAAGGTAATCAGCATGGACGTCATCCTGTTACAGAAGATCGCCAATCTGGGCGACATCGGCGACCGCGTCAGCGTCAAGCCGGGCTTTGGCCGCAATTACCTGCTGCCGGGCGGCAAGGCGACACTCGCGACCGCGGAGAACGTGGCGAAATTCGAGACCCGCCGCGCCGAGCTCGAAGCACTGGCCGCTGCGGACCTTGGCACGGCGCGCTCGCGCGCGGAGTCGCTGAAGGAACTGCGCCTCAGTATCACCGCGAAGGCGGGCAGCGAAGGCAAGCTGTTCGGCTCGATCAGCACGACCGACATCGCGGAGGCCTGCCAGCAGGCGGGTCATCCGGTCGAGAAGGCCGAAGTGCGGCTGCCGGGCGGGCCGATCCGCACGGTCGGGGAGCATTCCATTACGCTGCATCTGCACAGCGACATCGACGTCGAGGTGCCGCTCACCGTCGTCGCGGAGGAGTGATCCCCGCGGGCCGGACGTCCGGCCCGCGTGTATGCTGAACCCATGGTCGCGATGATCCGCCAGGACGAGATCCGCACGCCGCCGCATTCGGTGGAGGCGGAGCAGGCCGTGCTGGGCGGGCTGATGCTCGATTCCAATGCCTGGGATGCGGTCGCCGACATCGTCACGGCGGCGGATTTCTATCGGCGCGACCACCGCCTGATCTTCGAGGCGGTCGCGGAAGTCGCCGAAACCCGCGGCTCCTGCGATGCCGTCACGATTTCGGAGTACCTCGAACGCAAGGGCCGGCTCGACGAGATCGGCGGGCTCGCGTATCTGGGCACCATCGCCCGCGACACCCCGTCAGCCGCGAACGTCCGCGCCTATGCGGAAATCATTCGCGAACGGTCGATTTTGCGTCAGCTGGTCGCCGCTGGCGGCGAGATCGCGGCTGCCGCGACCGACAGCCGCGGACGTCCTGCCAGCGAGCTGGTGGACGAGGCCGAGCGCCGCGTGTTCGAGATCGCCGAGCGCGGCAGCCGCGGCAAGTCGGGCTTCATCGCGATCAAGGACGTGCTGCCGCAGACGATTGACCGGCTCGATCTGCTGCACCAGACCCCCGGCGAGATCCGCGGCGTGCCGACCGGCTTCACGCAACTCGACCGGAAGACGACCGGATTCCAGGCGGGCGACCTGATCGTCATCGCCGGCAGGCCATCCATGGGCAAGACGACGCTCGCGGTCAACATCGCCGAGAACGCCGCCATTGCGAAAGGCGTGCCGTCCGCGATCTTCTCGATGGAAATGTCGGCGGAGCAGCTGACGCTCCGTCTGATTTCGTCACTCGGACGGGTCAACCAGACCCACCTGCGCACCGGCAATTTCTCCGAGGAAGACTGGTCGCGCATCCAGGGCGCAATGGCGCAGCTGTCGACGGCACCGCTGTATGTGGACGAAACGCCGGCCCTGACGCCGACCGAGGTGCGCGCGCGCGCGCGGCGGCTGAAACGCGAACACGGCCTCGGCCTGATCGTCGTCGACTATCTGCAGCTCATGCAGGTGAGCGGCACGAAAGAAAATCGCGCGACCGAGATTTCCGAGATCTCCCGCAGCCTCAAAGCGCTCGCGAAGGAACTGAAGGTGCCGGTCGTCGCACTGTCGCAGCTCAATCGCGCGGTGGAACAGCGCACCGACAAGAAACCCGTCATGTCCGACCTGCGCGAGTCCGGCGCGATCGAGCAGGACAGCGACGTGATCCTGCTGATCTACCGCGAAGAGGTTTACGACCCGAACACGACGCGCCGCGGCATCGCCGACATCATCATCGCCAAGCAGCGCAACGGGCCGATCGGCGAGGTCCAACTGACATTCCTCGGCGAGTACACGCGGTTCGAGAATCTGGTCGCCGAATCCTACGGCGAGGGTGCATTCTGACCGCGACGCTGCGCGCGGTCATCGACACCGGGGCTTTCGCCCACAACCTGGCGCGCGTGCGGGCGCTGGCGCCGGCAAGCCGCGTCCTTGCGGTCATCAAGGCCAACGCCTACGGCCACGGCATCGTCACCGCTGCCAGATCGCTCGCGGACGCGGACGCTTTTGCCGTGGCCCGGGTCGGCGAAGCACTCGCGCTGCGCGAGGCGGGCATCGCTGCGCGCATCGTGCTGCTGGAGGGCGTGCAGGACGCGGGCGAACTCGACCTCGCGGCGGCGCACGGCCTCGAACTTTTCGTGCATCACGCGGAACAGATTGCCTGGCTGGAGGCATGGGCCGGACAGCCCTTTGTCGTCTGGCTCAAGGTCGACACCGGGATGGGGCGGCTCGGTTTCCGGCCGACGGATGTCGCGGTTGCCGGCGAGCGTCTGGCGCGCTGCGCAAGTGTCGCGCAACCGACGAATCTCGTGACACACCTGGCGGAAGCCGAGCTTCGCGGCAATCCGCGGACGCGCGCCCAGATCGAATGCTTCGCGCAGGCCACTGCGGGAGTCCGGGGCGAGCGCAGCATTGCAAATTCCGCGGGGCTCATCGCCTGGCCCGATGCGCAGGCGGACTGGGTGCGGCCGGGCATCATGCTTTACGGTATTTCGCCATTTGCGGACGCCATCGGAGCGGACCTTGGTCTCAGGCCCGTGATGACCTTTGAGACACGGGTTATTGCACTCAAGGATGTCGACGTGGGCGATCGCGTGGGCTATGGCGGTGCGTGGGTCGCGAAGCAGCGGGCGCGGATCGCGATCGCAGCCGCTGGTTACGGGGACGGCTATCCGCGCGGCGTCGCGAACGGCGCGCCGGTGCGGGTCAACGGCATGCCGGCGGCCATTGCCGGGCGCGTGTCGATGGACATGCTGGCGATCGATGTCAGCGACGTGTTGCAGGTCGCGATCGGCGA
>JALYJS010000085.1 GCA_030799345.1 Pseudomonadota bacterium
GAGCGGCGCAAGCTCGCGAGTTCGACCCGGCTCTTGAACAGCCGCATCTCGTGCAGTGGGTGATCGAGTGCGACGAATTCGTGCGGCGTGTGCGCGCCCTGCTTGGCCTGCGAACGCAGCCGGTTGACCCAGCCGATCACGCGCTTGTCGAATTCCGGATGCGCGCCCATCGTGTAATAGACCCGCGCGCAGCGTTCGAGCAGCCCCGGCAGGATCTCATCGATGTCCTGGATCGGGAAGGCGTCGTCCGCGCCAAATTCGCCGACCGCGCCATCCGGCCCCGCGCGCGCGCCGTCCCAGGCCTCGCGGGCAGGATCCCGGTCGCGTACGAACAGCACGTATTCCCCCTGCAGGCGGCCGGGCAACAGCACGGCGACGGCCTCCGGCTCCGCGAATCCGGACAGGTAGTAGAAGTCGCTGTCCGGGCGGTAGTCGTACTCGACGTCGCCGTTGCGAATGCGCACGGGCGCCGCCGGAAGGATTGCTATCGCGTCCTTGCCCATGATGCGCATGAGCTGACGCCGGCGTCTGGCGAACTCGTCCAGTTTCCGGGATGCGCTCAATCAACCCCCGACCTGCGCGCGGGCCCAGCGCGCAGCGCCGCGAGTTCCTCGAACGCCAGCTGGGCGCCGGCCCGCACGAACTCCTGCAGTTCGGCATAGTCCGCCTCGCCCGCATCCGCGCCGCGCCCGGGTTCGAGTTCGGCACGGGATATCTCGGCCAGGTCCTGCAGAATCTCGCCGACGTCCCCGGTCCTCGCCGCGGTGTCGCTGGCGCCGGCCGCGCCGATGCCGTACAGGAATCCGCCGCACCACTCCGCGAGTGCCGCCACGCGTTCCGCAAGCGGCGCCTGTTCCGGCGGCAGCAGCGGCACGAACGCGAAGTCGGGCGAGCGCAGAGCGTCCCGGGTTTCGGCGTGCAGCTCACTCAAGGCCGGCAGCTCGCCGGCGGCCCCGGTTGCGTTCTCGGCAAGTTCGGCAAGCCAGGCCGCGGCGCCGAAGCCTTCGCGGAGACAGAGCGCGCCGCAGAGCCAGCCATGCGCCTCGGCGGCGCCGACGGCGGAATCCAGCCGTTGCAGGAGGTCCTGCAGTTCCCGATAGGTCATTTTCCGAACGGTAGCAGCAAACGGCGGTCCATGGCAGCATAATGGCCACATGGAAGAGTCCAGCAAACCCGGCCTGGAACGTGAGTTCAAGCGGCTTGAAAAGCGCCTCGATGAGCTCGTCGGCGTCGTCTCCCAGCTCAAGGAAGAGAACCGCGCATTGCGACAGCGCCAGGACACGCTCTCCGCCGAACGCGCGACGCTGATGCAGAAGAACGAGCAGGTTCGTGCGCGCGTCGAAGCCATGATCGGGCGGCTCAAGGCGATGGAGAGCGGCGCATGACGGCGGATGTCAGCCGGGTCAGCGTGCGCATACTCGAGAAGGAGTATCACGTATCGTGTCCGCTCGAAGAACGCGCGGCACTGCTGGAATCGGCCGAATACCTGAACCGCCGGATGCGCGAGATCCGCGACAGTGGCAAGGTCGTTGGTCTCGACCGGATCGCGGTGATGGCCGCGCTCAACATCGTCAACGAGCTCCTGCAGGCGCGCGGGCGCGATGACGGGACCGAGTCGGACCTGGCCCTGCGCGTAAAGGCCATGCGCGAACGCGTCGAATCGGCGCTGGTGCGCGGCCAGCAAGGCAATTGAATCAGCGGCGGCTCGCGCAAGCGGCGCGAGCGCCCGAAGTTTGGCGTCACCTGCGGTGTTCGATGCGGGCCTGGAAACCTCTCGACCCTAATGTGAAAAACCCAGGAGCCCGGCTTAGCGGCACCATTGTGCAAGTCCGCCTCGTAGCGGAAAGCCTTAAGTGTCACGGCTTGCTCCACTTGTTGCTCTGTGTCGAGAGCAGCGGTCCAAGACGGCACAGGCGGGTGACGCCTCTCCCCTCCGTTCATGGCTGACGCCCCCGCACGCCGATGAACTACTGGCTGATGAAATCCGAACCCGATGCCTTCGGCATCGACCATCTCGCGCGCGCGCCGCGCCAGACCGCGGCCTGGGACGGTGTGCGCAACTACCAGGCACGAAACTTGCTTCGCGACCGCTTCGCGATCGGCGACCGCGCGTTCTTCCATCACTCGAGCTGCGAGGAGCCAGGCATCTACGGGACGATGGATGTCGTGCGCGGTGGCCGACCGGAAGCCGTGGATCCGACGTGGTACCAGGTGGAGGTGCGATTGCTGCGCAAGTTTGCGCATCCGGTCACCCTGACGGCGCTGCGCGAGCACGCCGAGGGCCGCTTGCGGGATCTGATCGTGTTGCGGCGTGGCAACCGGCTCTCGGT
>JALYJS010000091.1 GCA_030799345.1 Pseudomonadota bacterium
CTTCGACACCGCGCTCGGCTCATTTCGCCGCGGTCATCCTGAATTTGAACTCTGGCTGGAACCGGGGCGTTATCTCGTCGCTGCGGCAGGCGTATTGCTCGCGCGCGTGACCCAGACCAAGGGTAAGGGACCGATCCATTACGTCGGCCTGGCGACCGGCATGAACTCGCTGATCCGGCCGGCGCTGTACGGTGCCTGGCACGAAGTCGTCAACCTGACCCGTTGCGACGAATCGCCAACGGAGCGTTGCACCGTGGTCGGCCCGATCTGCGAATCCGGAGACGTGTTCGGGTCGGACCGTATGCTGCCGCCCAGTCAGGAAGGCGACGTCATCCTGATCGACAATGCCGGCGCGTACGGACATGCGATGGGCTCGTGCTACAACCTGCGGCTGCCAGCCGCGGAACTGCTCATGCCTGACTGACCGAACATCCTCGACCCGATTAGGGTTTCCCGGGCGTTAGAAGGCAGACAGGAGGTGCGCCATGTCCCATGCCTACGCAGCGCGCGGAGTTCGCCAGACAGCCGTGTTCACGGCCATTGCGGTTTTCCACTTCATCACTTTTGTCGTCATCACGATGGGTCTGGTGCCCCGCGTCCTGGAGCAAGTCCCGGTCGCCTTGCCGATCACTCCGCTGGCGCCCGACCACAAGCCGATTCCCGCTCTTGCAAAACCGGATGTGAATCTCGACGGCGTTACCGCCGAAATGGCTGTTGTCGAACCGATTATTGACCTGCCGCGATTTGACGCTACGGAAACCACCTTGGCGGGCGCCTCGCCCGAAAGTGAAGCTGGCACCGCGACCGATGCGCCGGCGACCCCTGTCGAATATGTCGCGCCGCGGCTCAGAACCCGTTCCGGAAGCTTTGCCGCGTTGATCGGCTCCTGTTACCCGGCCGCGTCACGGCGAATGAACGAAGAGGGCAGGGTCGTTGCCCAAGTTCTGATCGATGCGACCGGTACCGCCGTGCACTGGAGCGTTGCGCAGGGTTCCGGCTTCCCGAGGCTCGATGAGGCGACGGCATGCGTGACCCGCAAACTCGAGTTCGTAGCCGGCCGGCGGGACGGACAGGCCGTCGCGGCGGACGCATTGCTGCCGATCATGTTCCGGCTGGACTGACCGTGTTACGAATGGACCGGGCTTTGCTATGCTGATGCAGCGCCGCATGCAAGCCGGGCCGGGCCTGCGCTTGCAGTCGAAACGGCCAACCGCTAAGGTGGCCGAAGCCGGTTCAGGGGCGCACCGGTGTGCGCGTCGACTAATAAATTGGCAGGGCCGCAGCGTGAATGGCGCATGCGACCGGCACGAATCGAGGGGTTGAGAAAGGTCGCGTATGGCGAACACCTATTCGGGGGGAGGCTCACGCACCGCGGCCGTGCTCATCGGCATCGTCGTGCTTCACATCGGATTTTTCTGGGCACTCAAGCAGGGCCTCGTCCGTGGCGCCGTGCAGCTGATCCAGGATTTTTCGATCATGGATCTGCCGGAGCCGCCGCCGCCGCCCGAGAACCTCGACGAACCGCCGCCGCCGCCGCCGGTCGACGTACCGCCGCCGGTTGTACCGCCACCGCTGATTGACCTGCCGGTATTCGAAGGCCCGACCACCGCGATTACCGCGCGGGTTGTCGAGGCGCCGCCGCGCGCTGCCCCACCACAGGCCCCGCCCAGGCAGTCGCAGATCACGCCGGCGCGCATTAAGGCGCGCAGCGACCGCATCGCGGCCGCAATCAATGCCTGTTATCCGTCGGCATCGCGACGCCTGAGTGAAGAAGGCCGCGTGATGCTGACCATCACCATCAATTCCGCAGGCAAGGTTGGCGCGATGTCGGTCAACCAGAGCAGTGGATTTGCCCGTCTCGATGCGGCGGCGGAATGTGTTATCCGCCGGCTCCCGTTCGATCCGGGCAAGCGGGATGGCCAGCCGGTCGATTCGCAGGCGACACTGCCCATCGTTTTCAAGCTGGAGTGACGCAGCAAGAATCGTCAGGGACCGGGAGCCGCATGGCCGCGACGTGCGACCATGGTTTTCCGGAGAACATTTTCTGTTAAAGGAACTGCAGAATGGCAGCTGAAACCGGTGTGACCGACAACCCCTATGGCATTTCGTCGATGTGGGCGCAGAGCGACTATGTCGGCAAGGGCGTCTTCGTCATCCTCATCGTAATGTCGCTCTGGTCATGGCTCGTCATGATCAACAAGTGGCTGGACCAACGCTCGCTCCGGCGCGCCGCGGCGGAAGCGGAGAAAAATTTCTGGTCGGCCGGATCGGTCCAGGAAGGCATAGGCAAGCTGAAAGGCAAGCTGAATCCCTTCCGCGACATCGCCCAGGACGGGCTCCAGGCTCTGGAGCATCACCGCAAGAGCACGGCGCGGGACGTCACCAGTAACATCGAGCTGTCGGACTGGGTGGCGAGCCACATCGATCGCCGCACCAACATGCTGCAGTCCAGCCTGCAGAGTGGCATGGTCGTACTCGCATCGGTCGGCGCGACAGCGCCGTTCGTGGGCCTGTTCGGCACGGTGTGGGGCATCTACCACGCGCTGATCAGCATCTCGATCGCCGGCCAGGCATCCCTGGACAAGGTCGCGGGTCCGATCGGCGAGGCGCTGATCATGACGGCCCTCGGTCTTGCCGTGGCGGTGCCGGCGGTGCTCGCATTCAACGGCCTGTTGCGCGGCAACAAGGGGTTGATGGAGCGCGCCAATTACTTCGCGCACGACGTGCAATCTGCATTGCTCGCCGGCTCACGCGTTTCCGGGAAGTAATCAATGGCCATTGCCGTCGGCCATGACCAGAGCGACCCGATGGTCGAGCCCAACGTGATTCCACTCGTGGACGTCATGCTGGTGCTGCTGATCATCATGATCATCACCATCCCGGTGATGACCCAGGCCGTGAAGATCGATCTGCCGAAGGAAGTGAACCGGCCGACGGACACCAATCCGGACAACATCAACCTCTCGATCGACTTCGACGGCTCGGTCTACTGGAACGAAAATAGCGTCACGCGGACTGACCTGCTGAACTACGTGCTGCAGGAGGCGGTGAAGGATCCGCAGCCCGAGGTGCATATACGGGCCGACAAGCGCGCCCGGTACGAGCACGTGTCCGATACGCTGGCGGTGCTGCAGCGTGGCGGCATGCGGAAAGTGGGTTTCATCGCCGAGCCGCCGCCCAACCAGTAGCGGGGACGGGGGACAGTCGGCTGTAATGGCCCGCTCCGGCGGGCCTGTTTTTTGGCAGGATACGGCCTGAACGAATGCTGAATCGGCTGATATATTTTCGCGGCAGGAACCTGGGACTCTGTGGGCAGTCAATTCAATCAAGGACCTGGCGAGACAGCCGGACGGGTTTTACGATATGAACCCGCCCCACGCAAATAGAACGGCCAGGAACCGCTGTCAAAGGAAAGGCATATGACCGGACGCATTACGTGGTCAGTACGATGGGGCGCAATCGGCGCCGCACTCATGGTGCTCGCGGCCGTGCCGGACCTGGCGCTGGCGCAAGGCAAGAAGAAGGAAGAAGCCGCGGCGACGGAAGAAGCCGCCAAGCCGGAGTTCAGCAAGGAGTTCCGCAAGCTGGCCTCGAAGGCCCAGGAATACGCCAACGACAAGAAGTGGGCGGAATTGCTCGCCGCCCTGCCCGAGATCGAGGCATTGCCAGCGCTCACCGCCGACGAGAAGAAGGTTCTCGCCACCTGGCGACTGCAGGCTGCACAGGGTACGGGCGATCAGGAAGCATTCGCCGCCGCGATTGAGGTGTATCTGAAGGAAGGCTACACGGAGCCCGACCAGATCGGCGCGATGCACCGTCAACTGGCTGCGCACTACAGCAACAAGCAGGACAAGGA
>JALYJS010000134.1 GCA_030799345.1 Pseudomonadota bacterium
CACGGCGACCTTGCCGTCGGTGTAGAGCATGCGCGCGAGCAGATAGAGCGCGACGTTCGAGACACTGCGCACGCGCTTGATGGTGAGCCAGAGCTGCGCGAGCCCCTGACGCACGGCCGCGCCCGCGGCAACGCCGGTTGACGGCCGGTCCGGCGTCCACAGCATGAGCGGCACGATGAAGATCAGGAACCACACGCCAGCGACGGGGCCGGCGATGCGGTTGTGTTCATGCGTGGCCGGATCGAGGCCGAACAGCGGTTGCTCTGGCAGCAGGCCGCCGATCGTGATGCCCGAGGCCGGTAGCGCGACGCCGAACAGCATCACGAGCATGGCCATGAGCGTCCCGAGGTTGCCGGTCGAGATGCCGTAGCCGGAGAGCCCGCCGACCCGATCCGCCCGCGCGATCGAGGCGAGCATCGCGTTGTGGAATACCTCGGTGAACTGGAAGCCGGTCGCGAGCAGGACGACGATCGCCAGAATGACGCCTACCGGCAGGCCGCCCTGGGCGCCCGGCATCGCATACCAGAGCGCCATGCAGCCGAGCGACATGATCACGGCGACGGTGACGAGCCAGGGCTTGCGCGGACCCGTACGGTCGGAGATCGCGCCGAGCAGCGGAGCGAGCAGCGCGACGAACACGCCGACCAGCGTATTCGCGAGGCTCCAGGCTTCCTGGCCGCGGACCGGGTCGCCCATGACCACGGTGGCGAAGTAAGGGGGAAAGACGAAAACGTAGACGAGGCTGATGTACGGGGAGCGCGCGAACTCGAACAGCGCCCACGAGATCTGCCCGCGCAGGTCCGCCGGCTTCTCGCCAGTCGCGGACAGCCCCCCGCCGGATGCGCGAGAGTCAGAAGTTATATTTGACCCTCAAACCGTATTGGGCGGGCGCTCCAGCGTAATAGAGCGTCGCATTGTTCTGGATGCCCGCGATGTATTCCCGGTCACCCACGTTGGTGCCCCAGAGAGTTGCCGACCACTTTCCCGAGGTTGGCAGCAGCTGGATCTGCATGTTGACCAGGTCCCGAGAATCGAGGGTTACCAGGTCCGTATCCCACAACGCGCCCTGCGTGGCATCGACGTGGGCATAATCGATACGCGGCGTCAGCGTGAAATCACCCAGCGGGATCTCATAGGCAAACCCGATGTTTCCGGTGAACTCGGGCGAAAATGGCGCCCGCGCGCCGGACAGGTTCACGATGTTGTCCGGCGGGGTGCGGAACGGATCGACGACGTCGCTGAAAGTGCCCAGCTCGCTGTCCAGATACGCCACGCCGAAATCGATCGACAGGTTGCCAACGCGCGCCTGCCCGCTCAATTCGACGCCCGACTGGTGACTGTCCGTTTCCGCATTCCGGTTCGTCGGGAAATTGAGTCCCCCAAACGAATCGGCGAAGTTGGCCTGGTAATCGCTGAATTCCTGGTAAAAGATCGTGAACTGCGTGCGGAAGTCATCATTGGCCCAACTGCCCTTCCAGCCCATCTCGTAGTTGATGACTTCCATTTCGTCGTAACTGACGAATGGCGGGAAAATATTGATTCCACCGGTGACGTGGCCGCGGGAGATCAGCCCGTACACGTGCTGGTCCGGGCGCACATCGAAGTTCAGCGCGACCTGCCAGTCAAACGAGTCCTCGTCGATGCTATGCCGATCGCCACCGGACGTAGCCCACGGGATCACCCCGGGATTGCCCTCGACCGGAGGTTCGCCGGCGAAGCTCAGCACCCAATGCGTGAACTGATCTCTCTCGTACTCGGTGTAACGAGCGCCGAGTTCGAGGTCCACCCTGTCTGCCAGCGGCATCACAACATGTGCGAAGACGGAGATATCAGACTCCGTGTTGTCCCACGGGCTGGTCGCCCAGGGATAGGGGAGAGGAAAACCATTGCCGATGAAATTGAATCCGCCTTCCTCCCAGTCCGGCAATACTGAATCCTGCTCCTGATAGAAGGCACCGAGCACCCAGTCGAAGCCCGAGTCATCGGCCGAGATCAGGTTGAATTCCTGGGAATAAACCTGGGCCTCGATCTTGCTATTGAAATAGTAAATCGCGGGCAGGGTGGCATTGACGTCGAGATTGTTGACCGACTCGATGTCCTGATAGCCGGTCAGCGAACTCAGGGTGACACCATTGGCAAACTGATACTTGAGGTCCAGCACCGTGCGGAACGACTTGTCCGTATAGGCGAACTGTGCGTTCTGTTCCACGTCGCCGAGCGGCTTTTCGCCGTATACAGTCGTCACGTTGCCGCCGAAATCGAGGTCGTGGTAGTCGAGCTTCAGTACCGCCTTGAAGTTATCGGTGGGCTCCATCAGGAATCCGACGCGGAAGCTGTGGTTGTTCACTTCGCCCGGATTACCGGTGTAGTCGCCGGTGATCGAATCGTAGAAGTGATCGCGCTCGTAGTGGCTGTACCCCATGCGCAGGGCGACCGTGTCGCTCAACGGCGCGTTGTACATCAGGGTCGCTTCGATGGCATCGTATGAGCCGATACTGGCTTCCGCGCTCCCATAGCTGTCGCCGAGCTCCGGGTCATTCGTATTGATAAACACGGCGCCACCCGCTGCGCTCTTGCCCACCAGGGTTCCCTGCGGGCCACGGTAAACTTCGATCGACTCCATGTCGAAATACGGTTCATTCTGGAAGTAGCCCGCCACCGTCGGCGCGCCGTCACGATAGATCACGACGCCGGACGGCACGTCGATGTCGACCTGGCTGCGGCCGAGGCCGCGGATGTTGAACACGTTCGCCGACCCGTACTGGGTGACCGTGATGCCGGGCGCCGCATATTGAAGGGCGGCGAGGTCAAGGACACCCTTGTCCGCCAGCAGTTCGCCGCTCAGCACTGTGGCCGAGGCGCTGAGATCCTGAATGTCTTCGCTCCGCCGCGTCGCCGTCACGACGACTTCTTTCAGCTCGGTCGTTTGCGCGGAAGGCGCCTGGGCATGGACGGCCGTGCTGACCATCAGGGCACTGCCGGACAGCGTGGCCAAAGCGACGCGATTCCAGACTGGTAAACCGTGTTTCATTGAAGCCCCCCAACCTGAAAAACGCCCGGTCGATGCTTACGATCGCCGGGATGAATACTGACATGTTAGCCCAGCGAAAATTAAACTTCCATATCAGAACCCACCAGGCTCGCAAAACCGGGCTCAGGCCAGGCAGCCGATAGATAGGGGTTTGATCAGCCGGGCCGTACGGGAAGTGAGGCGGTTAGGCTCCAGGCGCGGATTCGGCGTATTCTGCGGAAAGAATAGGGTATTTGGATATCCGGATGGACTGGCCACCAACGTTCCGGGCCGCCGCCCGGCCCTGAAATGGACGGCGCCCAGGCGGGATTAGCGCAGTTGACCGGGCACGCAGTCTCGTAGTCAAATCCCCAAAACCCGGGTTACTGACATGTTAGGAACCCACGGCATGGAGGCCGGTTGCGGGCGCTAATATATGTGTGCGGACGCGACGGCGACCGGATGGCGACTCCCAAAAGGCCGAAGTGCAATGACCAGCAAGAGCCTGCCTGGCGCGGATGAAGCGGCCGACCATACCAAGGCAGAACGCGTGCACCGCGAGCTGCGCCGCCGCATCCGCGAACTCGAGCTCATGCCCGGGTCACGCCTGCACAAGAACGAGATCGCGGATGAATTCGGCGTATCCCGCGCGCCGGTCAGCGAGGCGATCGCCTGGCTGGCGGAGGAAGGTCTGGTCGACGTCTTTCCGCAGAGTGGGAGTTTCGTCTCGCCGATACGGCCCGAGGACGTGCGCGAGGCGCTCCTGATCCGCACCGGGCTCGAAGTCGAGGCCGTGCGTCGGGTCACGCAGATGGCCGATGCGGACCTGTTGCAGCGCCTAGACCAGAATCTCGAGGACCAGGCGGCGGCGGTTCGCGCCAACGACATGCCGCGGCTCGATGAGCTCGATGAACAATTCCATGCAATCCTCATCGGCGCGATCGAATCGCCGCGCGCGCAGCGCTTGCTCGACTCGGCGCGCGCGATGCTCGACCGTCCCCGCTTCCACGCGCTGCCGGAACGCGGCCGGCCGGACGCGACCGTGACCGAGCACCGGCGCATTGCCGATGCGATCCGCACCGGCGACGTCGAACTCGCCGGCGCCGCGATGCGCGTGCACATCGCGATGGTGGCGCGTGCGATCGAAAAGGACGCCGCCGAAACCGCCGCTCAGGCGAGGTTGAAGAGCGTCAAGTGAGCGGCTCCCGCGGGCGGGCCTGGCGCGCATGAAGATCACTTCCGCGGACGTTCTCCGGCAGCCGGACGGCTGCATCCTGAGACTCTCGACCGATAGCGGAGTGGCGGGTATCGCCATCGGCACGGCCGCCGCAGGTGCCACGGCGCGCCGGCTCGCGA
>JALYJS010000199.1 GCA_030799345.1 Pseudomonadota bacterium
CGTTGAGGTCACCTTTACCGGTTTCCTCGACAACGAGACTCGACAGTTTCGTGAGCTGCTCGAAACCTCTTCGATATTCGTGTTTACCTCATCCAAGGAAAACTTTCCCATAGTGCTGCTCGAGGCCATGGCCGCCGGACTGTGCATCGTGACGTCCGACGATACCGGCTGTCAGGAGGCCGTCGGCGAAGCCGCCGTCAAGATCCCATCCGAGGATGCCGGCGCGATACGCACCGTGCTGGTCGAGCTGATGCAGGATCCCGCTCGCTGCGAGGCGCTCGGACGTGCGGCCCGCGCACGAGCCGAGGATTTCTTCACGGACGACCGCATCGCCGATCAGTACCGCCGGACCTATCAGCTGCATGCGACGCACGACGGAAGCTGACACGCCGGACCGGCCTTTCGCCACGCGCGTATGGCTCATCGTCGGTCAGGTTTCGATCAGCGCCGGACTGCTCGTCTACCTGCTGTGGGATATTCCATTTTCTTCCCTCTACTCGGTCGCCGCGAGTGCCTCGCTGCCGCTCGTTATTGTCGGCATGGTGGCCATGCTGTTCTCACACTGGTTGGATGCCGTACAGATGATGTGGGCACTTGTCCGGCAACGGATCGCCGTAGGCTCCGGCACGGTGCTCAGAATCAACTTCATTTCGATGTTCTACAGCTTGTTCCTGCCGACGATGATCGCCGCCGGGGCGATTCGCTGGTATCACTTCACGAGGCTCGAACAAAAGCCGGCAAAGGCCCTCGCCGCGATACTGTTCAACCGCGTATTTGAGACGTTGCTGCTGGTCACGGTCGGTGTCCTGGCGTTCATAGCCTCTCAACGCGGCCCGATTCAGCTCGATCGTGGGGCGCTGATGCTGGCTGCATTGATGCTGGTACTGGCAACGCACTTCATCGCGTTCAATCGCCATTTCCACCGCTGGGCTGAGAGCCTGGTCGACCGTGTACCACTGCCCGCACGTCTGCGCACTGCGCTGCATGCGCTGCTCGGCGCGCTCAGCCGTTTCGACCATCTGGGCGCGGCCTTCTACCTGAAACTGTTCGCACTCGGATTTTTGCGGCAGGCAGTCGCGGTTGCGTTGATCATGGTATTCGTGCGTGCGCTCGACATTGACGCCGACGCGCTGACGATCGCATGGATCCGCTCGCTCATCGGGATTCTCACGATGATGCCGCTCTCGATTGCGGGCCTCGGCATTCGCGAGGCGACGTTCGTCGTCGCGCTTGGACAGTTTGGCGTGCCGGCGGAAAGCGCGCTGATGCTGTCGCTGTTGATATTTGCCAGGACGGTGGTTTATGGACTGGCCGGCGGGCTGATTGAGGCATACCGGATCTTCGTTGCGGAGAAAAAGACTATCGGTCCACGGCGATGAGGATCTGCCTGATCAGTGTGGAGCTTTTTGCGTGGGGCAAGTACGGCGGCTTCGGGCGGGCCACGCGTATCATCGGGCGCGAGCTGGCGAAGCGCGGCCACGAGGTCACTGCCGTGGTGCCGAGACGACAGAACCAGCGCCGCATCGAGGAACTCGACGGCATCATCGTTCACGGCTTCTCGCACTGGCGGCCTTGGGAGGCACTGGAGATATTTCGCAGAATCAAACCCGACGTCTGTCATTCCTGCGAGCCTTCGCACACGTCGGTCATGGCGATGCGAGCATTGCCGCAAACCCGCCATATAGTCACCGTCCGCGACCCGCGCGATACGCACGACTGGTGGCTGGAGTTCACAAGGCCTTCCCTGAGCCACCTGCAAGTGCTGCACAACTACTTCTACGAGAACAACTTGCTCGTGCGTCGCGCAGTCCGGCGCATGGAGGCGGTTTTTACGACTGCATTGTGCTTGGTACCCAAGGTCAAGCGAATCTACGGGCTGGCGAGCGACCCGGGCTTCCTGCCCACACCAGTCGGCATTCCGGCACAAGTCGCCAAGGCGGATAAACCGACCGTCTGCTATGTCGCGCGGCTCGACCGCCGCAAGCGCCCGGAACTGTTCCTCGCAATGGCTGCGCAGTTTCCCCATGTCGATTTCCTCGTCGTCGGCAAGTCGCGCGACGTGGCCTGGGAGCGAAAGCTGCGCGAAACCTATGGTTCGCTGCCGAACGTCCAGATGCTGGGCTTCGTCAACCAGTTCTCGGA
>JALYJS010000076.1 GCA_030799345.1 Pseudomonadota bacterium
ACCGTCTACTTGGGTATCGGGCGGGGCTTCCCCAGTGGCCATGTCTACCAGCAGCTTGGCCAGCTGGTTGGGATCGCGGGGTCTTTTGGGCTTGCTTGAGCGGTTAGGCATAGCCTTTACCGTCGCATAATCGGCCTCGGGCCGTCAAATTCAAACTGAGACACTACCCGGCCCGCCGGAACTGGTGCGTCAGCGTGGGCCGAGGCCACCCGGCAGCCGGCCACCCAGGCCGCGTAGCATCCGGGCAAGACCCCCGCCTTTCATCCTTTTCATGACCTTTTCCATCTGCTGGAACTGCTTCAGCAGGCGGTTGACCTCCTGGACCGGAACGCCGGCGCCGGCGGCGATGCGACGCTTGCGCGAAGCCGCGATCAGCACTGGCCGGCGCCGTTCGAGCGGCGTCATTGAATCGATGATGCCGATCTGGCGCCGGATCATCTTGTCGTCCACCTGCGCGAGCGCGCCCGGCGGCAACCCCTGGGTCGGCAGCTTGCCGGCAAGCGAGGCGAGCCCGCCCATGCGGTTGAACTCGGCGAGCTGTTCACGCAGGTCGCGGAAATCGAAGCCGCGGCCCTCGCTCAGTTTCTTCGCCAGGCGACCCGCCTTCTCCTGGTCGGCCGTGGTCTGCACCTGCTCGATCAGGGACAGCACGTCGCCCATGCCGAGGATGCGCGCGGCGACGCGCTCCGGATGAAACACTTCGAGCGCATCGGTTTTCTCGCCGGTACCCGTGAACAGGATCGGCTTGCCGGTCACCTGGCGAACCGACAGCGCAGCGCCACCGCGCGCATCGCCGTCTGCCTTGGTGAGGATGACGCCGGTCAGGGCAAGCGCGGCATCAAAGGCGCGGGCGGCATTGACCGCGTCCTGGCCGGCCATGCTGTCGACCACGAACAGTCGCTCGGTCGCGCCCGTCGCGCGGTCAATGGCCTGCACTTCTTCCATCATGGCCTGATCGACGTGCTGTCGGCCCGCAGTGTCGATGATGACGACGTCGTGCTGGTGGCGGCGCGCATGTTCGACCGCAGCCTTTGCAATGCCGACCGGATCCGCGCCCGCGGGCGCCGTAAAATAATCCGCTGCGACCTGCCCGGCGAGCAGCTCGAGCTGGGTCATGGCCGCGGGCCGGTACACGTCCGTACTCGCCAGCAGCGGTTTCCGCCGATGCTGGGCGATCAGGTGGCGGGCGAGCTTCGCCGCGGTCGTCGTCTTGCCGGCGCCCTGCAATCCCGCAAGCAGCACGACGACCGGCGGTTCCGTACGCAGATTGAGGCCGCGCCCGGGCTCGCCCATCACGCGCGTGAGTTCCTCGTGGATGATGCGCACGAATGCCTGGCCCGGAGTCAGGCTGCGCGCGACTTCGGCGCCGATCGCGCGCGAACGCGCGGCCTCCGTGAACGACTTGACGACGCCGACCGCGACGTCCGCTTCCAGCAGCGCCATACGGACCTGCCGCAGGGTGTCGCCGACATTCTCCTCGGTCAGCCGCCCGCGTCCGCGCAGCGAATCGACGGCCTGGGTCAGGCGTTCGGAAAGCAGGTCGAACATCAACGAGGCCTCGCGACGGCGCCGCAGCGGAAGTCACCGGATTATAGGGCCCGGAGCGCCCGTCTTCGCGGCCCCTGTACAATGAGCGCGCGCGTCCCGGGAGCCAGCTGACAGTGCGCGGATTCCTCGTCATTCTGCTCTACCTGCTCGCCGCGGCTGCGGCCCTGCATGCGGCGCGCCGCACGAGCGGCCGGGCTGCCCTGCAGGAACCGGCCCTCTATCTCGCGTTCGCCGCGCTGCTCGCGCACACGTCGTGGCTGATCGACGCGCTCCGTCCACTCGGCGAAGTCACGCTGAGCCTCGCCGAGAGCGTCTCGCTGATGGGGCTCGCGATCGGCGTGGGCGGCCTGCTGGCGATTCTTGGTCAGCGCTTCCGCGGCATTGCGGCAATCGTTCTGGTGATCGCGGCCCTGTGCGCAGCGGGCACCGGCAGCCTGCAGACTGCGCGCGAAATCGAGGTGCCGGGCTGGCCATTCGCCGTGCACGTCGTGCTCGCCATGGCGTCCGCCGGTCTGTTCGCAATCGCCGCCGTGTGTGTCGCGTTGCTCGCACTGCAGGATGCGGGACTGCGCAGCCGCCAACTGCCCGGCTGGATCGCGACGTTGCCGCCGGTCGAGAGCCTGGAGCGCGCGCTGTTCTCGGTCATTTCCGTCGGCATGGCGGCGCTGACGATTGCGATCCTCGCCGGCCTGCTGTTCGTCACCGACCTGTTCGCGCAGCACCTGGTCCACAAGACCGTGCTGGCGCTCGCCGCATGGGTCATCTTTGCCGTACTCCTGTTCGGGCGCTGGCGGTTCGGCTGGCGCGGCCGCAAGGCGGCCCGTTACACGATCGCCGGATTCGTCGTGCTCGCCGTCGCGTATTTCGGCAGCCGGTTCGTACTCGAGATCGTGCTGGGCCGGCACTGGGGTTGATACCTTGAGCCACTTCGGCGGGCCGGCGCAGGTCGCGATCGTTGCGGTGCTGCTGCTGATCATCCTGCTTGCATTGCTCGAAGCTGCGATGCCGGCGCTGCGGTCACGCCGGCCCAGGCGCCGGGTG
>JALYJS010000210.1 GCA_030799345.1 Pseudomonadota bacterium
CCGCGATCAGACCGGTAACGACGGCAAACAACAGCCCGATCGAACGGTCGCTCGGCAACTCAATCTTCGTCTGGCGCACCATATTCGTTACCTTAGCACACGCTCCTTACTGCGGAGAAATCAAGTACTTAGGACTACTTGTCCTGGATGAGTCATGGGGGAGTTGTCGCGGGCGACGACCAGCGCCGTTCGGCGCATTGTCTGACAGCGATTTCGGCAATTCGTCAATTACCTGACGGCCGCCCCCAATATCAAATCGCAACGATATACCGCACCAATGGTTCGCGCGCAGTTATGCGTGAACAGCATCTTGCTTTAAAGAGAGCGCGTTCCATTGAAACCAGCGAACGACGTAGACATCGAGCAAACGGCCCGCATGGGCCGATTGGCGCGGGGTGCAAGCGTCATTTTCACGGGCAAGCTGGGCGGCGTCGCAATCCTGTACGGCACCCAGTTGCTCCTCGCATGGTCGCTCGGGGCCGCGGGGTTTGGAATTTTTACGCTTGGGATGGGCCTCTACCAGCTCACCGAACTCTTCGCGACGCTCGGGCTCACTATGGGATCCGTGCGCTTCATATCCACCTTCCGACGCCTCGGCGATGACGCCGGCATCAAGGGAGTCCTGTTCGATACGTTCCGACTGCCGCTGCTGGTCGGTACCGTCCTCGCGGCCGTCATTTTCATCGTGGCACCCTACCTGTCAGTTGCGGTGTTCGAGGAACCTTCCCTCGCCACTCCCCTTCGCATTCTCGCTGTAGGAATCCCCCTGGGAGCGGTCATGAATGCGCTTGCGTTCGCGACCACCGGATTCCAGACGACTCGTTACCTCGTATGGATCATCTACATCATCTTTCCGATATGCAATATCACGCTGCTCGCACTGCTCTTACCAGGTGGGATCGGCCTGGTCGGAGCTGCGATAGCCTGGACTGCTTCACTGGGCATCTCGGCGTTCGCGGGCGCCATCATGACCGCAAGATTGTGGCCCAGGATCTGGGACCATTCGCTGAAATCTAGATTCGAGACTTATCAGCTCGTCAAGGTTTCCTTGCCACTCGTTGCCGGTGATTTCCTCTGGGTCGCGCTCATCTGGGTGGATGTGCTGATGCTCGGGATTTTCGCGGCGGCAGAGTCTGTCGGTATCTATCGGGCAGCGTCACAGACTGCCCTGCTTCTGTCGATCGTGGGATTCGCCCTCAGCTCAATACTTGCGCCGATTTCCGCGGATCTTCACGCGGGAGGCGAGCACCGCGCCCTACGTCATACCTATCGGGTATCGGCGCGCTGGCAGGTAACTGCCGTGCTCCCGCTATTCGTCGTCATGTTGCTGGCGGGAAGCGACATCCTTCGTATATTCGGTCCGGACTTCGCCGCCGGCCATACGGCTCTCGTTGTCCTGGCCGGAGCTCAGCTCGTATGCGCGTTCACTGGTGGCGGGGGCGCCGTCCTGGTCATGCTCGGACACCAGATACTGAAGTTATACACGGACGTCGCCGCGGCCGTACTGAACGTTGTGCTCAACTTCATTCTGATTCCGAAGTTCGGGATCATGGGCGCAGCGATTGCCACGGGAACCAGCATCGCCAGCGCATTCCTGCTGCGGACGGTCATGCTGGCGTGGAAGGAGCGCCTGTCTCCCCTGTCCATGTTGCTGATGCGACCGGTTGCCGCGGGTGTAGGAGCCATATTCAGTGGATGGTTAGCGTCGAGTGCAGGCGTGGATTTACCGGCCCTCAGGCTCCTGCTGATTGTCGGAGCAGTCACCGCCGCTTATGTCGCAACCCTGTTTGCAATCGGGTTGCCAACTGAGGAACGGCAACTACTCGCTCGCATCCAGGTGCCGTTTCGCGGCACGCAACCCTAGACCGCTTGCCTGCCCCGGAAATATCGCGCGGGACTCTCTACGCGATCGGTTAATATCAATGAACTTGGGGTCCCTCAAGCAAGTCGAATTTCACATAAAATGGCTACGAGATGATCGTATTAGGAGTAACGGATAGCTTCACTAGCGGGGCTGCTCTGGTGATCGACGGGCGGCTGGCCGCAGCGGTCAGCGAGGAGCGCCTGGACCGCAACAAGATGAGCATGGGTTTCCCGAACCGGAGTATCGCCGAAGTGATGCGCCTCACGGGCGTGCGGCCTGGTGATATCGAACATGTCGCCGTGGCGAGCGCCAATTTGTTCTGGCGTCCCGAGACCGTGCCATACACCGATTACTTTCGTGAAAAGAAGGGCGGTTTCCGCGACACGTTTCTCGGCTTAGGCGCAACTTTCTCGACCCTCGTCGGGGACATCAAGCCCGCGCGAAACGTTTACTACACGTTGAAGAAATCGCTCACCCGCGAGCGCCGCAATGCGATCCCGCGGCTGCTGCGCGAACAGTTCAGTATCGTCGCGCCGGTCCAGTTCCTCGACCATCATCTGTGCCACGCTGCCTCCGCCTATTTCACGTCCGGATTTCCGGACGCCACTATCGTCACCCAGGACGGCGCGGGCGACGGTAAGTGCTCACGTGTCTATTCAGTGAAGAACGGCAAGTTCCGCCTGTTGCAGTCGCTCGACAGCTACGATTCCGTCGGCAACTATTATTCGTATGTCACGCACATCTGCGGCTTCAAGGCGCACAAGCACGAAGGCAAGATCACGGGTCTCGCTGCATACGGCGAGCCGGAGTACCTCGATCTCCTCGAAAAGCTCGTCGCGTCTGACGGTCGCACAATTCGCAATGTCGGGCGCAGTTTTGACAAGAGTGCAATTCGCAAGCTCGAGTCCCAGCTGCCCCGCGGCTTTTCGCACCAGAACCTGGCCGCCAGCGTACAGACACTGCTCGAGAAGGCAGTGGTTTCGTACTGCGACCACTGGGTTCGCGCGTCCGGCCTGCCGGACGTGGCGCTTGCAGGTGGCGTATTTGCCAACGTCAAGTTGAACCAGAAGGTGCATGAATTGCCCTCCACCCGGCAACTGTTCATCCACCCCGGCATGGGTGACGAGGGTCTCGGTTCCGGAGCCGCGTTGTTCCTTCACTCGACGCTGGCCGGGTACCAGGCCCAGCCCATGATCGATCACGTTTATCTCGGCGGCGACATCACCGATCGGGATGCGCGCGCGGCAATCGACGCGGCTGGACTGCGTCCACATGCGGCCGGCAAGGAGATCACCGAGGTCGTCGCCCGACTGCTGGCCGCGGGCAATGTCGTCGCCCGCTGCGCCGGTCGGATGGAGTATGGTCCCCGGGCGCTGGGAAACCGGAGCATCATGTACCAGACGACGGATCCCACCGTGAACAAGTGGCTCAATGACCGGTTGTCGCGCACCGAATTCATGCCGTTCGCTCCGGTCACGCTCTGGCAGCACCGGAACGACTGCTACGAGAACCTCGCGGGCGCCGAAGATGCCGCGCGATTCATGACGATTACTT
>JALYJS010000223.1 GCA_030799345.1 Pseudomonadota bacterium
GCCTACACGCACGCCGGCAGCGTGACCGCGGACAGCATCATCATCGCGGTGGACAAGCTGACCCGATCATTCAGCCCGCTAGCCGACGAGGCCTTTCACGCACAGACGTTCCTGAGCGTGACCGAGCCGCTGACCGACCGTGAACTGCGAGTCCTGTTTCCGGGCGGCGAGCAGATGCAGTGCTGGGACTCCAAACTCGTCTACTCGTATTTCCGCCTGACGGCCGACAACCGGCTGTTGCTCGGCGGCGGCACGCCCGTCACCACTTTCCTCAAGGATGCCTTCAACAACCCGGCCATCATCCGCAGGGTCATCCGCGATTTTGTCAGCCACTTCCCCGAGTTGAGCGAGCTTTCCTTCATGCAGTTCTGGCCCGGCCAGATCGACATGACCCGCGACCTGCTGCCGGTCATTGCGCGGCCGCCCGGCCAGGAACACGTGCGCTACATCCTGGGGTGCGTCGGAATTCCCTGGGCGACGTTTTGCGGCAGCTTCGCGGCGCGGAACGTCCTCGGCGATGCGGACGAGGATTACAAGAAGTACTTCAATTACTTCTCCAACAAGCGCCACTTTGCCTTTCCGAGCGGCCTGGGCAACGTCGTCGGCAAGCCGATCCTGTTCTCGCTGTCCAACGCCTGGGCGAAGTTCTACCAGGTGGACAAGTTGCGGACCCACGTAGAGGCCGAGAAGGAATTTTAGGCCCCAAGGCGCGGCGGCTCCGGGATCGCGATACACTGTTTGCGCCCGCAAGCTTGCGGCGGGTTTGACGACGTACCGGGGCAATCATGATCACCATACGAAAGGCGTTCGCCGGCCTGGCGACGGCTCTGTACTGCGGTTTTGCGACGGCTGCGGCCGTCGAGACGCCCGCTCCCGTGGACCAGCCCACCTTTGTCTATCCGCAGGAACGGGTGTTCGGCGCCCATAAAGCCGTCCTGCACGCGCCGCAGATCGAGTCGTGGTCGGATTTCACCCAGTTCAACGGCGTCATGGCGATCGAATTTTTCCCGGACGCGGGCACGAAAGCGCTATTGGGCACGGTGACGCTTTCCGGAAAGACCGAAGTGGATCTCGCCGAGCGCCTGGTTTACGTAACGGATACCCAGATCGACAAGGTCTCGCTCAAGGCGGAAAAGGCAGAAACCTATGAAGCGGCGCTCCGCGCGGGCGTGCGCAAGGGCCGGCTCGAGGTGCCGCTCGATATTTTCCTGCTGAGCCTCGACGACGCGATCCTCGACCGTCCGCCACCAGCGGGCTTCACGAAGACGGCGCCGGACATCATCGTCTCCAGAACGCCCGCTATCGTGCTGTTCATCAACGGCCAACCCGTGCTCACGGACCTGCCGGAGACCGGGCTGAAGCTCGTTGTGAACGCGAACTGGCCGCTTGTCACCGATGCGACGTCGAGCGTGTATTACCTGCTGGACCGTGAGGTCTGGCTGACCGCTCCCAAGCTGGCCGGTCCCTGGACGGCAACCCGGAAGTTGCCCAAGGGTCTCAAGGACCTGGACAAGAAAGGCGACCACGCATTGATCGCCGCCGCGGTGCCGGCGCCCAAGACGAAGCAGGTCGCATCGACCGTGCACCAGCGCGAGACACCGACCGAGATCCTGGTGATCGAGGGCGAGCCGAAGCTCGAGGAAATCCCCGGTGCCGCCGGCCTTTCCTATGTGACCAACTCGGAAAGCGCGCTGTTCAAGTCGGGCGCCAAGTGGTACTTCCCGGTCGCCGGGCGCTGGTTCTCGACCGCCGATCCGTTCCAGGGTCCGTGGACTTTCGTCGAGAGCCTGCCCGAGGCATTCACGTCCATTCCGGCGAATCACAAGGTCGCGTACGTCCGCTCGTCGGTGCGCGGGACGCTCGAGTCGAGAGTAGCGGCACTCGAATCCCTGCTGCCGAAACGCAAGTCCGTCACGATGGAAACCAAGCCGGCGATCCAGGTCAGTTACGCGGGCGACCCGAAGTTCGAGCCCATCGAAAGCACGTCGGTCTCGCGTGCGGTGAACACGGGCTACGACGTGATCCAGTTCAAGGACGGCTACTACCTCTGTTACGCCGGCGTCTGGTACAACGCCGTGGCGCCGATCGGGCCATGGACAGTGGCAAAACACGTACCGAAGGAAATCTACGCGATTCCACCGAGTTCGCCTTCGTACCACGTGACCCAGGTGACCGTCGTCGAATCGACGCCCACGGTCATCGTTTACGAGCAGACGCCGTCGTACAGTTCAAATGTGTACGTCGTCTACGGCGTGCCGTGGTACGGGACGGGTTACTACTACCATCCGTACGCCTACGGCTATTACTACTACCCCTACCCGATCGCCTATGGCCACGGGAATTACTACAACCCGGCCACCGGCGGCTATGGCTCGCGTTCCGTCTGGTACGGACCCTATGGCGGCTATTCCTATACGAACGGCTACAACCCGAGAACGGGCCGTTACGGCTACGTCGAGACGGCGTGGGATGGCGACGAGTGGGGAAGCTACAGCGAAAAATACAATCCGCGCACCGGTGTCGCGACCGAAACCAGCCGGCATTACAACGAAGATTCCAACAAGAGCAAGATGGAACGCCGAGTCGAGCGCGGCGACGAGTGGATCGAAACCGAACGCAAGACGGACTTCGACAAAGGAACGTCGACGACGGAACGTGAAACCTCACGCGGCGGATCGTCGGAGATCACGCATACGCGGGATGACGCCGGCAACCGCACGACCTCGGGCTCCATCGAATCCGGTGACGGTCGCACCGCGACGATCGAAGGCAGCGGCCGGGGCGGCCAGGGATCCTCGGTCATCACCGGATCGGAAGGCGGATCGGCCACGATCGATCGCGATGGCAGGAATACGCGTACCGATTTCGAGACGGCGGACGGCGGGATGGGCACTTCGATCAAGAACGACGGGAATCGCACGACCGTCGCGGAAGGCGCGAACGGCGACCTGTATGCGGGCCGGAATGGCAATGTCTTCAAGAAGACCGACAATGGCTGGCAATCGTACGACCGCGATAACGGAAACTGGAACCAGGTGCCGGAACGGCCGAACGCCAATCCGCGACCGACCCAGCAGACCCGCGAGACCGGAAGGTTGGGTTCGAGCGCGTCCGTCTATGGACCGAGCGACTACTCGAGGCAATCGTCCTCGCGCATCACTCAGGGCGGAGGCTCACGTGATTTCTCCCAGCTGAATCGCGACGCCGCGGCGAG